>DASRFY010000025.1:0-6719 GCA_035651315.1 Burkholderiales bacterium | reverse complement strand
GGCAACGAGGGCCGCGGTTACGTGCTACGGCGCATCATCCGCCGCGCCATCCGCCATGGCTACAAGCTGGGGCGGAAGACGCCCTTTTTCCACAAGCTCGTCGCCGACCTGTCGCGGGTGATGGGCGAGGCCTATCCGGAGCTGCCGGCCGCGGAGAAGCGTGTCACCGAGGTTCTCGAGCAGGAGGAAAAACGTTTCGCGGAGACGCTGGGTAACGGCATGGAGGTGCTGGAGGCCGCGCTGCACCGGGAAGACCGCATGCTCGACGGCGAGACGGTGTTCAAGCTTTACGATACGTACGGATTTCCGGTGGATCTCACCGCCGACATCGCGCGCGAGCGCGGCGTGCAGGTCGATTTCGCGGGCTTCGAGGCAGCGATGGAAAAGCAGCGCGAGCGGGCGCGCGCCGCTTCGAAGTTCCAGATGGCGGCGGGCCTGGAATATCGCGGCCAGGCGACCGAATTCCACGGCTACGATACGCTGCACCTGGAAGGACGCGTCGTCGCGCTGTACCGGGAAGGAACGCAGGTGCAACGCCTCGCGCAGGGCGAGCGCGGCGTGGTGGTGCTCGACCGCACGCCGTTCTACGCGGAATCGGGCGGCCAGGTCGGCGACCGCGGCATCCTCGTGACCGCGGCCAGCCCGTTCTCGACGTTCAAGGTGGAGGATACGCAGAAAGTCCAGGCCGAAGTGTTCGGCCATCACGGCGTGGTCCAGAAGGGCGAGCTCAAGGTCGGCGATGCGATCAATGCCCAGGTCGATACCAAGCTGCGCCAGGCGGCGATGTTCAACCATTCGGCCACCCACCTGATGCACGCCGCGCTGAGGCACGTGCTCGGGCCGCACGTGCAGCAGAAAGGGTCGCTGGTCGACGAATTCAGGACCCGCTTCGACTTCTCCCACGGCAAGCCGATGACCGCGGAGGAGATCTCCCGCGTCGAGCAGCTCGTCAACGAGGAGATTCGCAGGAACGTGCCGGTCGAGGCGCGGATCATGAAGTACGACGAGGCGATCAAGCACGGCGCGATGGCGCTGTTCGGCGAGAAATACGGCGACGAAGTCCGCGTCGTGGGCATGGGCGATTTCTCCACCGAGCTGTGCGGCGGGACGCACGTGAGGCGCAGCGGCGACATCGGCTGGTTCAAGATCGTGTCCGAGTCTGGCGTGGCGGCCGGCATCCGGCGCCTCGAGGCGGTGACCGCGCAGGGCGCAATCGAGTACGTGCAGAAGCGGGATCGGCAGTTTGCGGAAATCGCCGCGGCGCTCAAGACCAGTCCGGAGGAGGTGGAGCACCGCCTGGCGCAGGTGCTGGAGAACGTGAAGAGCCTGGAGAAGGAACTCGCGCGGCTGAAGTCGAAGCTGGCGAGCGCGCAGGGCGAGGATCTTGCCGACCAGGCGGACTCGGTGGGCGGTGCGAAAGTGCTCGCCGCGCGCATGGACGGGGCGGACGTCAAGACGCTGCGCGCGGCGATCGACCGGCTCAAGGACCGCCTCAAGTCGGCAGCCGTGGTGCTGGGCAGCGTCGAGGGCGACAAGGTTACCTTGATCGCGGGCGTGACGAGCGATCTCACCGCGAAGATCAAGGCCGGTGAGCTGGTGAATTTCGTGGCGCAACAGGTCGGCGGCAAGGGCGGGGGACGGCCCGACATGGCGCAGGCCGGCGGCACCGAGCCGGAAAAACTCGCCGAAGCGCTGAAGTCGGTGCGCGGCTGGGTAGCGCAGCGGCTTTCTTGATCCAGCGGGTCGGTGCAGCCGGCGAAGTCAAAAAGGCAATCTCGCGTCGGGTCGCGCCGCGAGCAGGACGCGACGGAAATCCTCCTGGATCCTCTTCAGCGCAGCGGCATCGTCCGCCTCGAAGCGCAGCACGACTACCGGCGTGGTGTTGGACGAGCGCGCAAGGCCGAAGCCGTCGGGATATTCCACCCGCAGCCCGTCGATGGTCACGACCTGTCGCGCGCCGGGGAAGCGCGCGCTCTTCTGCAGCTTTTCGATCAGCGCGTAGTTTTCGCCCTCCCCGAGCCTGATCTGCAGCTCCGGCGTGTTCACCGAATCGGGCAGGGAATCGAACACCGAGGCGATGTCCGACCGGCCGCTTAAGTACTCGAGCAGCCGCGCGCCGGCGTAGAGACCGTCGTCGAATCCGAACCAGCGCTCCTTGAAGAAAATGTGGCCGCTCATCTCTCCCGCGAGCAACGCGCCGGACTCCTTCATCTTTGCCTTGATGAGCGAATGGCCCGTCTTCCACATCGTCGGCTTGCCGCCGTGGCCGCGCACCCAGGGCGCGAGGTTGCGGGTGCACTTGACGTCGAAGATGATCTCGCCGCCCGGATTGCGGGACAGCACGTCGGCGGCAAACAGCATCAGCTGCCGGTCGGGGTAGATGACCTTGCCCTCGCGCGTCACCACGCCGAGCCGGTCGCCGTCGCCGTCGAAAGCGAAGCCGATCTCGGCGCTTCCGCGCGCCAGCGCACGGATCAGATCCTGCAGGTTCTCTGGCTGCGAAGGGTCAGGGTGGTGATTGGGGAAGCGGCCGTCGACCTCGCAGTACAGTTCCTCGACCTCGCAGCCGAGCGCCCGATACAGCGCGGGCGCGTATGCGCCCGGCACGCCGTTTCCGCAGTCGACGGCAATCTTCATTTTTCGCTGCAGCCGGACATCCCCGCTGATGCGCGAGATGTAAGACGGAGCGATCTCGCGACTCTCGTAGCGTCCCGCGCCGGCGGCGAGATCGTCGCGCTCGATGCGGCCGCGCAGTCCCTGGATCTGGTCTCCGGAGAGCGTCTCGCCGGCGAGCATCATCTTGAGGCCGTTGTATTCGGGCGGATTGTGGCTGCCGGTGACCATGACACCGCTGCCGGTGCGGAAGTGATGGGTGGCGAAGTACAGCATCGGCGTGGTGACGAGCCCGATGTCGATCACGTCCACGCCGGAGGCGCGCAGACCGCCGGACAGCGCCTCGGCGAGCTGCGGACCGGACAGCCGGCCGTCGCGGCCGATGCACAGCGCGCCGCAGCCGCGGGCGCGCGCTTCGGAGCCGATCGCCAGGCCGATACGCTGCACCGCCTCGACCGTCAGCGTCTTGCCGACGATACCGCGGATGTCGTAGGCCTTGAAGATCTCTTGTGCGGGAACGAAGCTCATACGCCCTCTGGTCGGAGAAAACGGATCGACGGCTCAGCGCGCCGATTGCGCGGAATTATCCCACGCGCCCGATTGCAAGCCGGGCAAGGAAAAAGTCGAGCAGCCGTTGCGGCAGCCACTCCAGAGACCCCGGAAAGCGGCCGGTGACAAAACCGGCGTGTCCGCCGGTGTCGGGAAAGTCGCATTCGATGGTCTTCGGCAGCGCGGCGGCATCCGGCAGATACCGCCCGGGCAGAAAGGGATCGTTGCGCGCGTGTATGAGCAGCGTGGGCAGCGTAATGCGGCTCAGATCGGGCCCGCTGCTGGCGCGAGTCCAATAATCCTCGACGCCGGCGAAACCGTGCGCGGGCGCGGTATAGGCGTCGTCGAAAGCGTAGAGGGTGCGGGCGCGCACGATCCGCTCGCGCGAGAACAGGTTCGGATATTGCGAGGACTTGCCGCGCGCTTTGTGTTTCAGCGTGCGCAGGAAGTGCAGGCCGTAGATCGTGTTCCATCCGCGGCTGAGCAGTTTTCCCGCCGCCATCAGGTCCATCGGCGCGGACACCGCCGCCGCGGCGCGAACGATCTCGCCGGCCTTGCCGCCGCTGCGCGCCAGCCATTTGAGCAACGCGTTGCCGCCCAGCGAGACGCCCACCGCGAGCAGCGGGCCTGCGGTTGCGCCGCGCGCGGTGCGCAGCATCCAGTCGATCTCGTCGGCATCGCCCGAGTGATAGGCACGGGCAAGGCGGTTCGGTTCCCCGCTGCAACCGCGAAAATGCGGCACGAGCGCGCGCCAGCCCCGCAGCGCGAGCGCGTGCAACAGCGCGGCTGCGTAATGGCTGCAGGAGCCTCCCTCCAGGCCGTGGAAAAGCACGACCACCGGCACATCCGAAGGGCCGTCCAGCCAGTCGAAATCGACGAAGTCCCCGTCCGGCGTGTCGAAGCGCACGCGGCGCAGCCGCGGCGGCGCGCGGCGCAGCGCGAAATAGGGATAGATGGTCTGCAAGTGTCCCCCGGGCAGCCACCAGGGTGCGCAGTACGGCATCAGTGCAAAACGGAAGGAGGCGTTTCTTCCGGTGCCTGATCAGGGCTGAGCGCAGACGCGTGGTGCATCAGCATGCGCCAGCCGCGGTCGGTGAGCAGATAGATGTTGGTCGCCAGCACCGGGGTCGCCGGGCGCGGGTCTCCGACCATGGTGACGTGCTCGAAAACGCTGTGTATGGACAGCGTGCGGGAGCCGTAGCTGCGGGCGCCAACCAGCCGGAATCTCAGTTGCGGACCGTTGCCGAACAGCTGGCGCCAGGAATCGCGCACTTCCACCACGCCGACGTGACGTCCTCCGCCCGGGTGCACGCAGACGATGTCTTCTTCTTCCGCCCACACCGCCATCATCTCGGCGAGATCGGCGCGTTCGAAAGCGCGGTAGAACGCCTTTTCGGCCTCCTGAGGCGTGGAGAAGATCGTCGCGATCATGCGTCGGGTCGAAGCCGGCGGATTTCTTCCAGGATTCGGTCCGGGGTGAGCCGCATCATACAGTCGAAGTGGCCGAGCGGGCAGACGCGCTCGAAACAGGGACTGCACGGAAGGGGCAGGCGCGCGATGCGCGCCTGCGAGGAGAGCGGCGGGGTGAAGTCCGGAGAGCTCGAGCCGTAGAGCGCCACCAGCGGGCGCTCCAGCGCGGCGGCCACGTGCATCAAACCGGAATCGTTGCTGACCACGAGCTCGGCGCGGGAAAGCAGAACCACCGCGTCATCGAGACTGGTGGCGCCGGTCAGGTCGCGCACGCCCCCGCCTGCAATCTGCGCGATCCGCGCTCCGATGGCGGCATCCTTTTTCGAGCCGAGCAGCCACACGGCCCAGCCGCGAGGTACCAGTCGCTGCGCGAGAGCGGCGAAATGCTGCGGCGGCCAGCGCTTCGCCGGGCCGTATTCCGCGCCGGGACAGAAACAGGCAAGCCTGGCCGGTTCGGTCAGGCCGAGCCGGGCGCACACCGCTCGCGCTTCGTCCGCGCCGACGGCGAGGCGCGGTTCAGGCAGCGCTTCCGGCGGCGGCACGCCGGACGAATCGGCCAAGTGCGCGAAGCGCTGCACCATTCTCGGCAACCGATTCTCGTCGAGGCGGCGCGCGTCCGTGAGCAGCCCGTAGCGCATCTCGCCCACGAAGCCGACGCGCTGCGGGATGCGGGCAAGCCACGGCAGCAGCGCGCTCTTCAGCGAATTGGGCAGCACGTAAGCGCGCGCATAGCGGCGCTGGCGCAGCGCGCGGGCGAGCCGCAGCCGCGCGCCCAGCGCGAGCCGCCCGTGCGCGAACGGGCTTTCGATCGTGTCCGCGACTTCCCGCATGCGCCGGTAGAGCGGCAGCACCCAGCCGGGCGCAAGCACGTCGATCGGATCGTCGGGAAAGCGCTGCTTCAGCCGCATCAGCAGCGGCTGGGACAGCACCGCGTCGCCGATCCAGGACGGCGCGACGATCAGGATGCGGGAGACGGAATCCTTTGCCACGGAGACACGGGGGCGCAGAAAACAATCAGATGCGAGTTAACCACCAAGGACACAAAGAAGAACGATCAAACCCTGCTTCTCTTGGTGTGCTTGGTGTGCTTGGTGGTTCGCCATTCTTGCGCAGTTTTCCGCGCCTCGGGGACTCTGTGGGGTCGGCATTCAACGTGCCGAACGCGTGTCAGCGCGAAGGTTTCGCGCCGCTCTTGAGGATGTATTTCGTTCCGCAGTAGGGGCAGAGCGCCTGGCCGGACTCGAGCGGCAGAAACACCCGCGGATGCGTGTTCCACAGGCTTTGCGACGGGAGCGGACAGTGCAGCGGCAGATCGGCGGCGGTGATTTCCACCGTGCGCCCGCCCTGGTGCCCGGTCGGGTTTTCCATCAGCCGACCGCCGTGAGCCAGTCCCGATGCTTCTCCGAGCGGCCGTTGACCACGTCGAAGAACATCGACTGCAGGCGGCTGGTGACCGGGCCGCGGGAGCCGCTTCCGATCGTGCGGCTGTCGAGTTCCCGGATCGGGGTGACCTCGGCGGCGGTGCCGGTGAAGAAGGCCTCGTCGGCGATGTAGATGTCGTCGCGCGTCAGGCGCCGCGCGATCACCTCGAAGCCCGCCTCGCGCGCGAGCTGGATGATGGTTTCGCGGGTGATGCCGATCAGCGCCGAAGTCAGCTCCGGCTCGTAGAGCTTGCCGTTCTTGACGATGAACAGGTTCTCGCCCGAGCCTTCTGCGACGAAGCCGTCCACGTCGAGCAGCAGCGCCTCGTCGTAGCCGTGTTCGACCGCCTCCTGGTTGGCGAGAATCGAGTTCGCGTAGGTGCCAGAATATTTCGCGCGGCACATCGTCACGTTCACATGGTGGCGGGCGTAGCTGGCGGTCTTGACGCGGATGCCCTTCTCGATGCCCTCCGCGCCGAGGTATGCGCCCCAGGGCCAGGCGGCGATCGCGACGTGCACCTTCGCGCCCTTGGGCGACACGCCCATCTTCTCCGAGCCGTAGAATGCGATCGGGCGCACGTAGCAGGCCTCGAGCTTGTTTGCGCGCACCACCTCGCGGCAGGCCTCGAGCACCGTCAGTCTGTCGTACGGGATCTTCATCATGTA
>DASRFY010000024.1:0-4414 GCA_035651315.1 Burkholderiales bacterium | reverse complement strand
GATCGGCCATCGACATGTTGAGAAGCTCCCTCGAAAAAGCAGCAAGTCTACCGCAGTTTCGCCGCGCGGTAGGCGCAGCCCCGGAATGCCGCACGTTTGCTTGCCGCGCAGGAAGCGATGCATTAACCTTGGTCGATCTCTGGCGCAGCGATCCGATGAGATTCAGAACAATAACGCACCCCGAATCCTCGTTCCGATGGCCGAACTGAATTCACTCGAACTGTCCAGCAAGCCGCCGCGGGGATTGCTCGCGCGCATGGCGGGCGCCGCAGTGGACGACGCCGACGACGAAATCATCCGCCTGCGCAAGACGCTGCTCATGTTCGCGAGCGGCCTGATGAACTTCGCGGCGATCATCTGGCTGGGCATCTACTGGTGGATGGGGCTGCGCCTGCCGACCACCATTCCGCTCGGCTTCCAGGTTCTTTCCGCGCTGGTGCTCGCCATCTATCTGCGCACCCGCAACTTCCAGCTCTTCCGCCTCGCCCAGCTCTCGCTGTTCCTGTTCTTTCCCTTCATCGTCCAGTGGTCGATCGGCAGCTTCGTGAGCTCCTCTGGCATCGCGCTGCTCGCGCTGCTGGCGCCGATCGGGGCGATGGTCTGCTACGGGCCGCGCGAATCGATCCCGTGGTTCTTCGCCTACGTGGTGCTCACCGTGGTCTCCGGCGTGTTCGATTTCTTCCTCGCCAGGGGCGAGGACTACGGCATTCCGATGCGGACCATCGCGGTGTTCTTCGTGCTCAACTTCACGATCATGTCGACGATCGTGTGGCTGCTGCTGCGCTACTTCGTGCAGCAGCGCGACCGCTATCAGAACGAGCTTGCCGAGCAGCACGCCCTGGTGCGCATCGAGCGCGAGAAGTCGGACCGCGTGCTGATCAGCATTCTGCCGGTGCACGTGGCCGAGCGCCTGAAGCGCAGCCCGGGCACGATCGCGGACGGATTCGCCGACGTGTCGGTCATGTTCGCCGACATCGTCGATTTCACCCGCCTTGCCGAGGAGCTGGCGCCGAGCGAGGTGGTGAACTTCCTCGACGAGGTGTTTTCCCGCTTCGACGCCCTCGCGGAGAAGCACGGCCTGGACAAGATCAAGACCATCGGCGACGCCTACATGGTCGTGGGCGGGCTCACCGGCGAGCACCTGAGCTATGTCGACCACGTCGCCGACCTGGCGCTGGAGATGGTCGAGATGGCGCGCGCCGACGCCACGCTGCGCCGCTACGGCGTGCAGTTGCACGTAGGCATTGCGACCGGTCCGGCGATCGCGGGGGTCATCGGCTCGAAGCGCTTCGCTTACGACCTGTGGGGCGATACGGTGAATATCGCCAACCGCCTTACCTCCGAGGCGGCCGCGGGTACCGTGCTGGTCGACAAGACGACCTACCGGCGGCTCGGCCACCGTTACGCCTTCGAGGCGCTGAAGGAACTGCACGTCAAGGGCAAGGGGCGGATGAACGTCTACCGTCTCACCGGAAAGATCTATTCGGTCGCCTGACGACTTTTTACACGCGGTCGCCGCCGAACACCCACGTCCAGAGATCCGTTCCGGCCTGCGCATGCGCGGCGGCCGCCTCGCGCGGCAGCCGGGCGTAGCGGCTGCCCTGCAGCCGCAGCGCGTGCTGTTGTCGCCTGAATTCGCGGAATGCCGCACGCGCCGGCTCGGCGATCGCGGCGGGGAGCAGGCCGAGGTCCGCGGCGAGCCGCAGCAGCACGAGATTGCCGATATTGCCGGTCAGCGCGGCGTGCAGGTGCGCATAGGCGAGCACCAGATACTGGACCACGAATTCGATATCGACGATGCCGCCGGGATCGTGTTTCAGGTCGAACAGGCCGCTCGGGTTGGGGTGGGCGTCGCGCATCTTTCGGCGCATGTCCGCCACTTCCTTCTTGAGGGCGGCGCGCTCGCGCGGCATGCGCAGGATCTGCGCACGCAAGGCCTCGAACTGCGCGCCGACCCGGGCGTCCCCCGCCACGAAGCGGGCACGGGTGAGCGCCTGGTGCTCCCAAACCCAAGCCTGCTTGAGCTGGTAGTCGCGGAAGGCGTCCACCCGGCTCACGAGCAGTCCCGCCACGCCGTTGGGGCGCAGGCGCAGGTCGGTCTCGTAGAGCACGCCCGCCGCGGTGCTGCTGGTGAGCCAGGTGTTGATGCGCTGCGCGAGCCGCGCGTAGATCTCCGGCGCCGCGTCATCCTCGTCGTCGTACAGAAAGATGATGTCGAGATCGGAGGCGTACCCGAGCTCCTTGCCGCCGAGCTTGCCGTAGCCGATGACGGCAAAGCGCGGTTCGTCGCGGTGGCGCAGCCGCAGACCCGCCCACGCCCGCCGCAATACTTCGTCGAGCAGCAGGCCGGCGAGGTCGGAAAGATGGTCCGACAGCGCTTCCAGCGGCAGCTCCCCGGCGAGATCCTGGGTCAGCAGGCGAAAGGTCTGCGCGTGCCTGAAGTGGCGCAGCAGATCCATCTGCCGCTCAGTATTGCCCGCCTGCACGTCGAGCTCGACAGCGAGCTGCCGGCGCAGCTCGCGCCAGTCCGGCGCCTGCCCGCCCGCCGGAGAAACCAGCTCGTCGAGCAGAATCGGCTGCCGCGACAGGTACTCCGCGGCCCAGGGGCTAGCCGACGCGACCCGCGCCAGCGCGGCAAGCGCATGCGGATATTCGAGCAGCAGCGCGAAATAGGACTCCCGCCGCCCGATGCTCTCGATCACGCCGAGCATGCGCTCCAGCGTGACGTCGGCATTTTCGAAACCCGGGGCGGCCTCGATGACTGCGGGCATGAGGCGATCCAGCTTCGCCTGGCCGGATGCCGGCATGCGCGAATACCGTCCGCCGGTGCGCAGCGCGGCGAGCCGCGAGGCCACTGTCGGCGCGTCCCGGTAGCCGAGCGCGGCGAGCCGCGCAGCCACTTCCGTTTCCGGAACCGCCTGCATCCAGATGTCCTCGCCGGGACGAGCGACGCTCTTTTCCCGGGTGGCGAAAATCGCCTCGAAGTGGCGTGAGACCGCCGCGCGATGCCGCTCCAGCGCGGTCTGGAATTCGCCGTAGCCGGCGAAGCCCATCGACTCCGCGATCAGCCCGCGGTCGGCATCGGCGGCGGGCAGCGTCTGCGTCTGCCGGTCGTCGAGATACTGCAGGCGGTGCTCGAGGTTGCGCAGAAAGACGTAGGCCGCGCGCAGCTGCGCCGCCGCTTCCTGCGGCAGCAGTGCGCGCCGCGCAATCTGCTCCAGCGCCGCGAGCGTGGGCCGCGCGCGCAGCGCCGCCTCGCGTCCGCCGCGGATCAGCTGGAACACCTGGACGACGAATTCGATCTCGCGGATCCCCCCCGGTCCGAGCTTGATGTTGTCCGCGATCTCGCGGCGCGCCACTTCGCGGCGGATCTGGGCGTGCAGCTCGCGCAGGCTTTCCAGCGCGGAGAAATCCAGATGGCGGCGGAACACGAAGGGTGCGGCCAGCGCGGCGAGATCTTCGCTTCTGTCCCCGGCGATCACGCGCGCTTTCACCCAGGCATAGCGCTCCCACTCGCGCGCCTGGGTGTAGAAATATTCCTCCAGCATGTCGAAGCTCGCCACCAGCGGCCCGCTGTCGCCGTAGGGGCGCAGCCGGGTATCGACGCGGAACACGAAGCCCTCCGCGGTCGGCTCCGCGAGCGCGGCGATGAGGCGCCGGGCGAGTCGCGTGAAATAGTCGTGGCCGGCGATGCGGCGCGCGCCGTCGGTTTCGGCCTCCTCCGGGTAGGCAAAGATCAGGTCGATATCGGAGGAGACGTTGAGCTCCTCGCCGCCGAGCTTGCCCATCCCGATCACGTGCAGGCGCGGTACCCCGGAGGCCGCGCGCGGCACGCCGAACTGCGCGCACAGCGCCTCTTCGTGGCGGGCCAGCGCGCAGCGGATCGTCTCCTCGGCGAGCGCGGTTGTCGTGCGCACGACTTCGTGCAGATCGGCGCGCCCGGCGAGGTCGCGCACGATGAGCCGCAGCATCACCGCCTGGCGAAGCTGCCGCAGCTGGCGGGCGAGCGACGCCTCGCCCGCGACGGGGAGGGAAAGGAACGCGCGCATCTGTTCGCGGTCAAACGGGCGCTCGAAGCCCGCCTCGTCGAGGCGGCAGGCGCCGGCATCGATCAGCTGGCGCGCGTAGCGCGAAAGCCTGCGCGCGCGCTCGATCGCCGTGCGGTAAGCCGAGGACTGCGGCGACGGGTCCATGCAGGGTCGGGTTAAAATTCGATCGAACCCCGCTTCGCAACGATTCCGCGCATAACACGCCGGTCGCCGCGGCTGCAGCGATGCGGGATTTTTTTGTCTCCCGCGCAATCTTAACCGAACGACAGGGCGGCCCACGGCATGGTCCGCTGCGGCGGACCAGGCTTTAAAGTGCTCTTCAAATACGGCTTCTCATTCCTCAAGCACGGCACGCTGTGGACGTA
>DASRFY010000023.1:0-8021 GCA_035651315.1 Burkholderiales bacterium | reverse complement strand
ATCACCTCGAGCCCCTTGTTCATCAGCGTCGCCGAATCGACCGAGATCTTGCGGCCCATTACCCATTTGGGATGCGCGCAGGCCTGCTCCGGCGTGACCGCGCCGAGCTGGTCCGCGCGCAGCAGGCGAAACGGGCCTCCGGAAGCCGTCAGCAGCAGCCTGCGCACGCCGGCGGCTTGCGGGTCGCCCGCATAGCCCCGCGGGAGCGCCTGGAAAATCGCACTGTGCTCGCTGTCGACGGGCAGCAGCATCGCGCCGCTCGAGCGCAGCGTGTCCATCATCAGCTCGCCCGCCATTACCAGCGATTCCTTGTTGGCGAGCAGGATCTTCTTGCCGGCGCGCGCCGCCGCGAGCGTCGAGCGCAGCCCGGCGGCGCCGACGATCGCCGCCACCACGGTATCCACCGCCGGATGGGCCGCGAGCCGCTCGATCGCCCGCGCGCCGGCCTGCACCTCGCAGCCCAGTCCCGCGGCGCGGATCTTCGCCTCCAGCCGGCCGGCCGCCTGGGCGTCCGCAAGCGCGACCACCGGCGGCCCGAGCCGCATGCACTGCGCGAAAATCCCCTCCACGTCGCGCTGCGCTGCGAGAGCGTGCACGCGAAAGCGCTCCGGATGGCGCGCGACGACGTCGAGCGTACTGACGCCGATGCTGCCGGTGGACCCCAGTACGGCCAGACTCTGCACGGCGGGCGATCTCATGTCGCGATCCGGTACAGGTACAGCGCGGCGAAAGGCATCGCCGCCGTGATGCTGTCGATGCGATCGAGCACCCCGCCGTGTCCCGGCAGCAACTGTCCGCTGTCCTTCGCGCCCGCCATGCGCTTGATCCACGACTCGAACAGGTCGCCCAGCACGCTGAAGGTCGTCATGAGCAGCGCGAAGATCATCGTGGCGACGCGCTCCGCCGCGGCCGCCTCCCCTTCGAACAGAAACGAAACCGCAGCCGCATACGCCACCACCACCGCGTACGCGCCGAGCAGGCCCTCGACCGTCTTACCGGGACTGATCTGCGGCGCGAGCTTGTGACGGCCGAATCGCCCGCCGATGAAATACGCGGCGGTGTCGGATATCCAGACCACGCCCAGCGTCAGCAGCAGCACCACCGGAACCGACTGCAGGGCGGTCACCGCCAGCCACGACGGCACCAGCACCAGCCATCCCGCCCCGAGCAGCAGCAGCTTGTGCCGCACCTTCCATCCGAAATACAGCCAGCCGGGTACCACCACCGTCCAGAACAGCAGCGCCGCGCCGTACAGGACATGGGCAATCTCGGCGCGCTCGGCCCATTTCGCCCGAAACACGTGCAGCCAGAGCAGCGCCGCGCAACTGAACGCCACCGCGAGCGCGAAGCCCGCGAGACCGGTGCGCGACAACTGGCATAGGCGCCCCCACTCTACCGCGGCCACTCCGAACGGGATTCCCAGCGCCGCGCCCCACAGCAGGTTGGGAGCGAAAAACATGAGGGCGAGCAGCAGAGGCAGGGCCACTGCCACCGTGATCAGACGCTGCTTCAACATGGATCGGGGCCCGGACGGCTCGGCTGCGAAAGCTAGCGGCGGGTCCTACCGGCGTCCGCCAGCGCCGGCTCTTGCGCCGCGGATAGCTGCTCGCTGGTACGGCCGAAGCGCCGTTCGCGCCGTGCGTAGGACTCGATCGCCTTCGCCAAGGACTGCGCGTTGAAATCCGGCCACAGCTCGTCGGTGAAGTACAGTTCCGTATACGCGAGCTGCCACAGCAGGAAGTTGCTCACCCGCTGCTCGCCTCCGGTGCGGATGAAAAGGTCTGGCTCGGGCGCGTAGCTCATCGACAGAAATGGCGCCAGATCCGCCTCCCGGTAGTGGCCCGCCTTGTCCGGGAATTCCCGCACCATGCGGTTCACCGCCTGCAGGATGTCCCAGCGTCCGCCGTAGTTCGCCGCGATCGTCAGCGTGAGTCCGGTATTGCCGCCGGTAAGCGCCTGCGCCTGGTCGATCAGCGTCACCAGCCGCGGCTCGAAGCTGCCGAGGTCGCCGATGACCTTGAGACGGATGTTGTTGTCATTGAGTTTCGCCACTTCCTGCTCGAGCGCCATCACGAACAGCTCCATCAGGAAGGACACCTCGTCCTTCGGGCGCCGCCAGTTCTCGCTCGAAAACGCGAACAAGGTGAGGAAATTCACCCCGCGCTCGACGCAGGCGCGCGTCACGCTGCGCACCGCTTCCAGGCCGCGCCGATGGCCGGCGACCCGCGGCAGGAACCGCTTCTTGGCCCAGCGTCCGTTGCCGTCCATGATGACGGCGACGTGACGCGGCACCGCCGCGGCTTCGGGGACGAGGATGGTCGAGGAGGCGAACAAGCGTTATACCGCCATCAAATCCGCTTCTTTTGCCGCCAGCGCCTTGTCGATCTCGGCGATGTAGCGGTCGGTCAGCTTCTGCACGTCGTCCTGGGCTCGGCGCTCCTCGTCCTCGGACACGCTCTTCGACTTCAGCATCTCCTTGAGCTGATGGATGGCGTCGCGCCGCACGTTGCGCACCGCTACCCGGGCATTCTCCGCCTCGCCCTTCACGACCTTGGTCAGGTCGCGCCGGCGTTCCTCGGTGAGCGCGGGCATGGGCACGCGCACCGTCTCGCCGCTCGTCGCCGGGTTCAAGCCGAGGTCGGAGTCGCGGATCGCCTTTTCGACCGCCTGGGTCATCTTTTTCTCGAACGGAGTGACGCCGATGGTACGGGCGTCGATCAGCACCACCTTGGCGACCTGGTTGAGGGGCGTCTGTGCGCCGTAGTAGTCGATCGTGATGTGATCGAGCAGCCCGGCGTGCGCCCTGCCAGTGCGCACCTTGCTCAGATCCGCCTTGAGCGCCTCCAGCGTCCTTTGCATTTTCTGTTCCGCGGTTTTCCTGACGTCAGCGATGGTCATCCCAGTCCCTCCTCCAATTTCCTCAGCTATGGACCAGCGTACCCTCGTCCTCTCCCAGCACCACGCGCTTCAGGGCGCCGGGCTTGAAGATGCTGAACACGCACACCGGCAGCTTCTGGTCGCGGCACAAGGTGAGCGCGGTCGCGTCCATCACCTTGAGCTTCTTGACGATGGCCTCGTCGAAAGTGAGCCGCTTGTAGCGCATCGCGTCGGGGTGGGTCTTGGGGTCGTCGGTGTACACGCCATCGACCTTGGTGGCCTTGATCACGACGTCGACGTTCATCTCCATGCCGCGCAGCGCCGCCGCCGTGTCGGTGGTGAAAAACGGATTGCCGGTGCCGGCGGCGAAGATCACGACGCGTCCCTCCTCGAGATAGCGCATCGCCTTGCCGCGGATGTAGGGCTCGGCGACCTGTTCGATGTTGAGCGCGGACTGAACGCGGCTCTTCAGCCCCACCCGACGCATGGCATCCTGCAGGGCGAGCGCGTTCATCACCGTGGCGAGCATTCCCATGTAGTCGGCGGTGGCGCGGTCCATCCCCGCCGCCGCCGGCGCCACTCCGCGGAAGATGTTGCCGCCGCCGATGACCACCCCGACCTCCACCCCGAGACCGACCACCTCCTTGACCTCGGCGACGATGCGATCGATGGTCTCCCGGTTGATGCCATAGGTATCGGCGCCCATCAGCGCCTCGCCCGACAGCTTGAGCAGGATGCGCTTGTAGGCCGGCTTCATCAACCCCGCCATCGGTGTGCGTGCCGTTCAGCGCGCCTGCGCCGCCTGCGCCATCACTTCGGCGGCAAAGTCGGTCTGCTTTTTTTCGATCCCCTCGCCGACGACAAACAGCGAGAAGCCGTTGACCTTCGCACCCCTGGCCCCGAGCAGCTTCTCCACCGTCAGCTTGTCGTCCTTGACGAAGGGCTGGCCGAGCAGAGTCACCTCGGAGAGAAATTTCTGCACGCTGCCTTCGACGATCTTGTCCACGATGTTCGCCGGCTTGCCCGACTCCAGCGCCCGCGCCCTGGCGATCTGGCGCTCGTGCTCGATCGTCTCAGCCGGTACCTGCTCTTTCGACACCGCGATCGGCTTGAAGGCGGCGATGTGCATCGCAAGGTCCTTGCCGAGCGCCGCGTCCCCGCCTTCCAGGTCCAGCATCACTCCGATCCGGTTGCCGTGCAGATAGTGGGCGAGCCTGCCCCGGGCCTGGTGCAGCGCCACGCGGCGCAGCGACATGTTCTCGCCCAGCTTCATCACCAGCGCCTGGCGCGCCGATTCGACCGACTCGCCGGAGGCGAGCCTGGCCTGCGCGAGCTGCTCGACCGCGGCGATCTTCTGGGTCGCCGCCGTCTGCGCCACGGCGGCGGCGAAGCCGGCGAAGCCGGCGTCCTTGGCCACGAAATCCGTTTCGCAATTCACCTCGACCAGTGCGCCGGTACTGCCGTCCTGCGCCACGAACGCGGCGACCGTGCCCTCCGCCGCGACGCGTCCGGCAACCTTGCTCGCCTTCGCCCCGCTCTTGATGCGCAGGAGATCCTCGGCCTTCTTCATGTCGCCGGCCGCTTCTTCGAGCGCCTTCTTGCACTCCATCATGCCGAGCCCGGTGCGCTCGCGCAGCTCTTTCACCATGCCTGCGGTAATCTCCGCCATCGTCCTTCCACTCCTAAATGTTGCACCCGATGCGTCGACGGCTTCGGGCGGTTGCATCAGACTTTACGATCAAAAAAAAGGGGCCGAGGCCCCTTTTTCGCCGCTCGGTGCGGAATCAGGCATTCGCCTGTTCCTCCGAGCTGTCGACCTCGACGAACTCGTCGCCCACGATCTCCCGCACGACCTGGCTGCGGCCCTCCAGTATCGCGTCGGCGATGCCGCGGGCATAGAGCCGGATCGCGCGGCTGGCATCGTCGTTGCCCGGAATGACGTAATCCACTCCCTCGGGCGAATGGTTGGTATCCACCACACCGACCACCGGGATGCCGAGCTTGCTCGCCTCGGTCACCGCGATGCGCTGATAGCCAACGTCGACGACGAATATCGCGTCGGGCAGGCTGGTCATTTCCTTGATGCCGCCGAGGCTGCGGTCGAGCTTCGCCATCTCGCGCTGGAAATTCAGCGCTTCCTTCTTCGACATCTTTTCGAGCGAACCGTCCTGCGCCATCTGTTCCATGTCGCGCAGGCGTTTGGTGGATTGCTTCACGGTCTTGAAGTTGGTCAGCATGCCGCCAAGCCAGCGATAATCCACGTACGGGGACGCGGCGCGTTGCGCCTCCTCGCGGATGATGTCCCGCGCCTGGCGCTTGGTTCCCACGAAGAGCACGGTGCCTTTGTTGGACGCAAGCTGGCGCACGAACTTCGCCGCCTCCTGGTACATCGCCAGGGTCTTTTCGAGATTGATGATGTGAATCTTGTTGCGATGGCCGAAGATGTACGGGGCCATGCGGGGGTTCCAGTAGCGGGTTTGATGCCCGAAGTGCACCCCGGCTTCGAGCATTTGACGCATCGTCGCGGACATGTTGTCTCCAGATCGGGTTGAGCCTCCGCCCGCGCATGACCCGGCAGACCGGGCACCCAAGCTAATGCGGGCGTGCGAATTTGCCCGGCACGGTTTCTCTCCGGCCAAAGCAGGCGCGGATTCTAGCACGGCGGGCGCCGCGCTCTCAAGCAAATTATCGGGTAGTCAAGGATTTAGGGTGTGGCGCCGCGTTGGCGCCGCGCCTCGTACAGGCAGATGCCCGCCGCCACCGAGACGTTGAGGCTTTCCACTTCTCCCGACATCGGAATGGCGACCTGTTCATCGCAGGTCTGCGCCGTCAGCCGTCGCAGCCCCTGCCCTTCGGCGCCCAGGACCAGGGCTATGGCGCGGTGCAGATCGCAGGCGGCAAGCGGCGTCTCGGCCTCCCGCGCCGCCCCCACCACCCATATGCCCCGCTCCTGCAGCTCATGCAGGCTGCGCACGAGGTTGGTCACCACGATGTAGGGGACGGTGTCGACCGCGCCGGAGGCTACTTTCTCCACCGTCGGCGTGATCCCCACCGCCCGGTCGCTCGGCGCAATCAGGGCATGCGCGCCGAAGGCATCGGCCACCCGCAGGCAGGCGCCGAGATTGTGCGGGTCCTGCACGCCGTCGAGCGCCAGCAGCAAGGCGGGCTCGCGCAGCGCTTCGAGCACCGCGTCCAGCGAAGCGCCGGCCGCGATCGGTTCCGCGAACGCTATCACGCCCTGGTGACGACGATGACCTGCGAGGCGGTCCAGCCTGTCGCCGGGGACGGTCTGCACCCTGATGCCGGCGGCAGCAGCGGCATCCAGCAGCCGCCGCATCCGCGGGTCGTGCCGTTCGCGCTCGACGAGAATCTCCCGCACCGACCCAGCACGGTGCCGCAGCCGCGCCGTGACCGCGTGAAAACCGTAGACGATCGCGGTGCGCGCCGCCAAAGCCTACCTGCCCGCTTCGGGCGTCTCGGCGCGAACGAAATCGATCCGGCTCTGCTCGAGATCCACCCGCACCAGCCGTACCCGGACGCGGTCGCCGAGGCGATAACGCCTGCCGGTGCGCTCGCCGAGGAGCTGGTGGCGCGCCGCGTCGAAGTGGAAGTAGTCCGCCTCCAGCTCGGACACATGCACCAAGCCCTCGACATACACCTCGTCGAGGGCGACGAAAATGCCGAACGGCGCGACACCGCTGACCGTTCCGTCGAACGTCCCGCCGATGCGGTCCTGCATGTAATAGCACTTGAGCCAGGCTTCGACGTCGCGCGTCGCCTCGTCCGCGCGGCGCTCGGTCTCCGAGCAGTGCTGTCCGAGCGAACGCCAGTCCCCGGGTTCGTAACGACTGCCGGCGAGGGACGCCTTGATGGCGCGATGGATGAGCAGATCGGGATAGCGCCGGATCGGCGAGGTGAAGTGCGTGTACGCCTCGTAGGCGAGGCCGAAATGTCCGACGTTGTCCGGGCTGTAGACCGCCTGCTGCAGCGAACGCAGCATCACCGTCTGCAGCAACTGCGCGTCCGGCCTGGACCGGATCCGCTCCAGCAGCCTGGCGTAATCCTTCGCATGCGGCTCGTCGCCGCCGGTCAGATGCAGGCCGAATTCGGCGAGAAATTCGCGCAGCGCGGTCAACTTCTCCGGCGTCGGCCCTTCGTGGATGCGGTACAGCGCCGGATGACCGCGGCCGGCGAGAAAATCCGAAGCGCACACGTTCGCCGCCAGCATGCACTCCTCGATGATGCGGTGCGCGTCGTTGCGCATCACGGGCAGGATGCGTTCGATCTTGCCGAGCGGGTCGAACACCATCTGGGTTTCGATGGTCTCGAAGTCGATCGCGCCGCGCCGCGCGCGCGCGCCGGCGAATGCGTAATACAGATCGTTCAGATCGCGGAGCTGCTCCGCGAGCGCCTCCAGGCGTCTTGCCTCCTCCCCGTCGCGCCGCTCAAGCGCCGCCGCGACTTCGGTGTAGGTGAGCCGCGCCCGGGACCGCATGACTGCCGGGAAGAACCGGTAGCGCACGATCTCGCCGTGCTGACCGATATCCATCTCGCAGGCAAGGCACAGGCGGTCGACCGCCGGGTTGAGCGAGCACAGATCGTTCGACAACACCTCGGGCAGCATCGGGATCACGCGCCTGGGAAAATACACCGAGTTGCCCCGCTCGCGCGCCTCCAGGTCCAGTGCAGTCGCCGGCTGCACGTAGTGGCTGACATCGGCGATCGCTACCCACAGCTTGAAGCCGCGGCCGTTTCTCCGGCAGTAGACCGCGTCGTCGAAATCCTTCGCCGTTTCTCCGTCGATGGTGACCAGGGGCAGCGGACGCAGGTCCTCGCGTTGCCCCAGCTCCGGCTCGATCGCGCGGTCCGCAAAACGGGCGCACAGCTGCTCGACTTCCTTCGAGAACACGTACGGCAGCCTGTGCTTGCGCAAGGCGATCTCGATTTCCATGCCGGGATCGCCGTAGTTCCCGAGCACCTCGACGATGCGCCCGATCGGCTGCGCATGACGGGTCGGCTGCTCGACGAGTTCGGCGACGACCACCTGCCCGACCTTGGCCCGTTTGCCGCCGTCTTCCGGAATCAGGATGTCCTGGCTGATGCGCCGGTCCTCCGGAATGACGAGACCGATCCCGTGTTCCTTG
>DASRFY010000022.1:0-17895 GCA_035651315.1 Burkholderiales bacterium | reverse complement strand
CTTTGGAGGGACCGGGCGATTTTGACCGATGACCGCACCGCCTCCTCCTAGTGTAGGCCGGCTACACGTCGTCCTCGGCGTCTTGTCCTCGGTCAAAATCGCCACGGTCGCGCATGTGAGACTTGTGCAGAGCTTCCCTAGCGTTTCCCGGACGAGGGCCGACGCGGATTCCGGTTCGCGGCCTCGCGCCGGGCGGCGCGGTTCGAACGCGCAGCGCGGAGCCTTTCCAGGGGCAGAACAACGACATTCACCGGGTTGCAGATCCTCCCCCCAATCATGAGCCTCGAAGTCGTCGTCGTGCTGGTGCTGGTCGCGCTTGCGTTCGATTTCATGAACGGTTTTCACGACGCGGCGAACTCCATCGCCACCGTGGTCTCCACCCGTGTGCTGCGCCCGCAGTGGGCCGTCGCGTGGGCGGCGGCCTTTAATTTCATCGCCTTCGCGGTGTTCGGCGCCGCGGTCGCAGCCACGGTGGGCAAGGGCATCATCCACGCCGAGTTCGTCGATCATCATGTGGTGTTCGGCGCGCTTGCCGGTGCCATCGTGTGGAACATCGTCACCTGGTACTACGGCCTCCCCTCTTCATCCTCGCATGCGCTGATTGGCGGACTGGCCGGCGCGGGCGTGGCGAAAGGCGGATTCGAAACCCTGATCGCGGGAGGTTTTGCCAAGACAGCGGCGGCGATCGTGCTGTCTCCGCTGCTCGGCTTCGCGCTCGGCATGACGTTCATGATCGTGGTCTCATGGATCGCGCGGCGGCAGACGCCGTGGCGCATCGACCGCTGGTTCCGCCGCCTGCAGTTTATTTCGGCCGCGTTGTACAGCCTGGGCCACGGCGGCAACGACGCGCAGAAAACCATGGGCGTGGTCTGGATGCTGCTGATCGCGGCGGGAACCGTGGGTCCGAGGGATGCGCTGCCCCTGTGGGTGCCTTTTGCCTGCTACGGCGCGATTGCGCTCGGCACGCTGTTCGGCGGCTGGCGCATCGTCAAGACCATGGGTCAGCGCATCACCAAGCTCAAGCCGGTCGGCGGCTTCTGCGCCGAGAGCGGCGGCGCCATCACGCTGTTCCTCGCCACCGCGCTCGGGATCCCCGTTTCCACCACGCACACCATCACCGGCGCCATCGTAGGAGTGGGCGCAGTGCAAAAGCTCGCGGCGGTGCGCTGGGGCATCGCGGGCGACATCGTATGGGCGTGGATCCTGACTATTCCCTGCTCGGCATTCATCGCCGCCATCGCCTACCTGTTCGGCCAGTTTCTGCTCTGACCCGTTCGGTCGCCATTTCCGGTCGAGCGTCTTGGTCGGAAGAGGCTGACCCTTGCGTCGAATCGCATCGGCGTTTCCGACCGCCGCGCGACGCCCCGCCATTCTTCCAGGCCGTGCATCTTGGTTCAAAAAGTTCGCAGTTGGCGCGTGGTGCGTCGCCGCAAGGCGACACTTTTGTCGATTCCGGATCGCATGCCTCGAAAATCGCGTCCGATTGGTATGCTACAAATGCTATTGTTTAGGAACAGTTTTCTTGGCGACCCCCGGCTTTTGAAAATTCGGAACTATGAAACCTCTCCGTTGTCGTATAATGGTGCTATGCAGCAACACAAGCCACGGAGGGCAAAGTGAACGCAATCAAGCAGCTCTTTGAATCCATCGAACACTTTTTCGAGGCACAAGAGACCAAGCGGCGCGAGGCGTATCTCGCCCAAGCGCAGAGCATCGAGGATCTCGAACGCCGTATGCGTGCGCTCGATTCCAACTCCAATTTCTTCCTGCCGTAAAGGGACGCGCATGCTGTCCGTATTGCGGAAGATCCTGAGCACGCGCAAGCCGTCGATCGGCACTCGGTCCCGCGTCAATCTCGTCAACGTGTTCAACGGGCCGGAGCGCACGGACGGCGTAGTCGAGTCGCTGATCGGCGATCAGGCCTATGTGGAATGGCCGAACGGAGCCAAGACCTTCGAGCGCGTGAACAGTCTCGTGCGCATCGACAGCTGATCGGCGGCGGCGCGGGAGAGCAGGCCTGGCGGGCATGACGGCCGCCGGGCCTATGCTTTTTTGACGGCGATCCGGCGGCGCCGCCTCGGCTGCCGTGCGGCCGGTGTCGCAACGCTGTCATATTTCTCCCATACGCTTGCAACACTTCCCGCCGTCCCGAACCGCGGCGGTGAATCTGCGCCTTTTTTTCATCGAAGGCCGGCTGCAGAAAACTTCGCGGAGCACGGATGCGCATTCTCATGATCTCCGACGTATACTTCCCGCGCGTCAACGGGGTGTCCACGTCGATCCAGACCTTCCGGCGTGAGTTCGAGGCGCTCGGCCATTGCACGACCCTGATCGCGCCGGTCTATCCGGCGCCGTACCGGGACGAGCCCGGGATCATCCGCGTCCCCTCCCGTTACGTGCCCCTCGATCCGGAAGATCGCATGATGAAGCGGGGCGAGATCCGCCGGCTTCTTCCCCGGCTGCGCGAGGAACGCTATGACCTTGTGCACGTCCAGACGCCATTCGTCGCACACTACCTCGGCGTGGAAATCGCCCGCGAGCTTGGCGTGCCGTGCCTGGAAACCTACCATACGTTTTTCGAGGAATATCTTTTTCACTACGTGCCGTTCCTGCCCGCGCGTTTCCTGCGCGCAATGGCGCGGCGCTTCTCCAGGGCGCAAAGCGGGCAGGTCGATGCGCTGATCGTGCCCTCCGGGGCGATGCGGGACCGCCTCGCGCAGTACGGCGTGGCGACGCCGATGCACGTGGTGCCTACCGGTATTCCGCTCGCGGATTTTTCCGGCGGGGACGGATGGGCTTTCCGCAGGCGCTACGGCATTCCCGCGCAGCGGCCGATGCTGCTCTTCGTCGGGAGGATGGCGTTCGAGAAGAACATCGAGTTCCTGCTCGGCGCGCTGGAACGCGCGCTGCACAGCCTCCCGGAGCTGCTGCTCGTCATCGCGGGCGAAGGACCGGCGCTTGGCGCGCTGCGCAGGCTCGTGAACCGGCGCAGCCTCGACGAGCACGTGCTGTTCGTCGGCTATCTCGACCGCAGGCACGCGCTGCTCGACTGCTATCGCGCGGCGGATGCCTTCGTGTTCGCCTCCCGTACCGAGACCCAGGGCCTGGTGCTGCTGGAAGCGATGGCGCTGGGGCTGCCGGTGATCTCGACCGCGGTGATGGGAACCCGCGACATCCTTGGTCCGCGGCGCGGCGCTCTCGTGCCGGAAGACGACGAAGCAAGCTTCGCCGCGGCGATCGTCGGCTTCGCGCGCGATGCCGCGCTGCGCGCGAAGCTCGCCGAAGAGGCGAAAGACTATGCCCTCGAGTGGCGCTCGGACGCGCTCGCACGGCGCCTCGTGGACCTCTATCAAGGCATCGCGGCGCGCCATGCGGGCGGGCCGGCGCTGACGGCCGCGGCTTCCGCGCGCTGACCGGGCGGCCGTCTCAGGCGGCGGGCTGCGAGCCGGAACCAAGCAATCGAGAGCCAGGACATTGCGCGTTGCGCGAAACCGGGAAACCGCCGGGTGGTCAGACGGTTAAGCGGGAAATTGCGCGCCGGTTCCACGTGCCGCGGCGGATCCGGCGCGATGGCGCATGGCTTTGGCGCGTGCGACGCTCCGCAACGAAGCGCGGACGGGCATTTCCGGTGCGGCGCGCAGGGGCGCAGAATATCCGGCGCCACGAAAGATATGCCATCGCACTTCACGGCGCGGAGGGGGGACTGTAAGTCCGCGGGACGATGTCCGACCAAGGCGGCGGGTGCGGAAACCCGCATCATGTTCGCCGCGAAGAGGAGAGAGGACGATGTCATCCACTGTTGCTGCCAGGGAAATTGCGACGCTCGCAGGCGGCTGTTTCTGGTGCCTGGAAGCGGTATACGACCGACTCGAGGGCGTGATCGGCGTCGAGTCGGGCTACACGGGCGGATATACGCCGAACCCGACTTACACGCGCGTGTGCGAGGGCAACACAGGCCACGCCGAGGTGGTGCGCATCACCTACGATCCTTCGATCGTCTCGTATCGCGAGCTGCTGGAGGTATTTTTCTCCATCCACGATCCCACCACGCCCAACCGCCAGGGCAACGACGTCGGCACGCAGTACCGCTCCGCGATCTTCTACCACTCCGGGGCGCAGAAGGAGGAGGCCGAGAAGTTCATCCGCGAACTCACCGCCGACAAGGCGTTTCCGGCGCCGATCGTGACCGAGATCGCGCCGGCGACGGAGTTCTACCTGGCCGAGGGCTATCACCAGGAGTACTTCGAGCGTAATCCCGAGCAACCGTATTGCCAGTTCGTGGTTGCGCCGAAGGTGGCGAAGTTCCGGCAGAAGTGGGCGGGGCGGATCAAGCAGAGCGTATGAGGCCGCGGCCCAGGCCTTTGCTCTCGTTCTCCGCTCGAGGCGCGGCGGAGCAGAAACATCGCTGCGGTTTCCGGGCCGCTTCGCCACGGCTCGCCGGTTCGGATATGTTGCGGAGGTGAACGACATGCAAACCCGATCGCTACTCGCCGGCGCATTCGCAACGGGCTCATGCTGCCTGGCGAACAGCGCATTCGCGGAAACGGTATTTTCCGTCTTCCTCGGCGCGACCCGGACCCGCGACTCCGATCTCAGGATCGAACAGCCCGCAACCGCGAGCCCGGCGGAAGGGAAGTGGAACGGCACGCCGGTCAACGAAACGGCGCCGCTCGGCTCCCGCGTGGAGAATTTCAGCATCTCGCACGGCGTGAATCTGCTCGCGCTGGACGCCATCTACCGGTTCAACGTCGACCCGACGCCGGCGTTTCCCCACGGAAGACTGCACCCCTACGTCGGCGCGGGGTGGATTACGCGTTGACCGCGAACTGGGCGCTCTTCGCGGAGGCGAAATACACGCGCGGAACCGCGCAGGTGGACGTGGGGGCGGCGGCACGACCCAGACGACGTTGGCCACCACGCACCTGGTGTTCGGCTTGAGCTACGCGTTCTGACGCGATTCGCGCCCGCCGCCCGCGGGTCACCAGTAGCGCCGCATCTCGAGGTAGGTGAAGGAGGCGGTCCAGCTGATCATCAGCAGACCGGTCAGCGCCTCGATGCCGCACATCAGCCGCAATTGGCCGACCGGAAAGATGTCGCCGAAACCCAGGGTGGTATAGGTTTCCGCGGAGAAGTAGAGAAAGCTCGAAAAGGTGTCCTGGAACTGGCCGCCGAATACCCCGAGCCCGAACTTGTCGCGCAACAGGTAATAGGCGATCGCGAACAACGCGATCTGGCAAAGATGACTCACCAGTCCGCCGGACAACGCCACCAGGACCTTGGCACGGCTCGACACCACCCGCGTCTCCGGCAGGAAGTCGTTGAGCATCCTCAGGACCTCGTAGTGAACAAGCGCGCACGCCGTGACCAGGATCAGAGTCAAAGCAGGGGCCGCGATCATCGTGTCGGCTTCGGGCGTAGGGTGCGGGCTGATTCTCGGCGACTTGCCTTAGTGCATACCCCTTCGATTAAGTTCTGTTCGCGAACACGCTCGGGAATTGTTCCCGGTGAAGTGGCGGCGGCAATCGCCCGCGCTGGATCTGCCGCCGTATACGTTGAGCTTGTTGTTTACGGGATCTCGCCCAGGTAGGGCTGATCGGCTCGCGGCGGGACGGCCGTTGCGTGAACTGCTCGGTCAAATTGCCGGCAGGAACGAGCCGATGTCGTATCGCACGGAAATCTGCTGCTGAGGCGCCTCGCGCGAAGCACCGGGATCGCCCGCCGGCCGCCTGGCGCGATACCAGGACAACCTCCTGACCAGTCTCTGCTAGACCGACTCGGATCCCTCGAGCTGGGAGAACCGCACCGGCAGGATCTCCTTTGTCGTCGCCCTGCCGTCCGTGTCCTTCTCGACCAGGATCAGCTTCTGATTGTCCGGCAGGCCCGCGGGAATCACCATCCGGCCTCCCGGCTTGAGCTGGTGAATCAGCGGCGGCGGAATGAGGTCCGGCGCCGCGGTCACGATCACTTTGTCGAACGGGGCGTGTTCGGGCCAGCCGTAGTAGCCGTTGCCGACCTTGATTTCGATGTTGGTGTACGCCGCACGGCTCAGGCGTCTGGTCGCCTGTTGACTCAGCGCCTCGATGAATTCGATGCTGTACACCTTGTGCGCCAGCTCGGCGAGGATCGCCGCCTGATAACCGAGCCCGGTGCCGATTTCGAGAATGACGTCTTCCGTGCGCACCTGCAGAAGGTCGGTCATCAGCGCGACGATGAACGGCTGTGAGATCGTCTTATCGAACCCGATCGGGAGCGGGCGGTTGAGGTAGGCATAAGGCTGAATCTCGACCGGCACGTAGTCGTGGCGCGGCACCTTGCCCATTACCTCCATCACGCGCGCATCCAGACTGTACTTGCCGATCTGTTCCCCCACGAGGACCGTCTGAGCGGCAATTTCCAGAATCATGTGCTGGCGCAAGGTCGCAAACTGTTCTTCGTTCATCTGGCAACGCTCGTCCCGTGCGGGTGCCCGGCCTTCCAACGCTTTCCATGTTACGCCTTTGGCGGAATTCCCATGCGCGCCGCGAAGCGCAGCGCGGACAAGGATTGCCATGCGCCCGGCCCGTTCATCGACGCCGCAGCGCGCGGTCGCGGCGGACCTCATTCCGCCAGCGAACAATTGACATTCCATGTCGGAGGATTCCCACACTGCGAAATGGATGGCGCGCAATTCGCGGCCCGCGCCGCTGCGATCCGCGAAGGTGTCACTTCACGGCGACAGCAGAAAAATTTCGAGTCGAGGAACTCCGCTGTCGGATACGCGGTCAGTTACGCTTGTTTGTAACGTTGCAGTACAAGAATCGACGAACACGGACAATCGTCGTGCGAAAACCGGATCCCGGCCCGCACGAGTCTCGTCGACTTTCAGTCAAGGAGGTGCGTCATGAAATCGAAGCTTCTCTGCGTTTTCCCCGCGGTGCTCGTGCTCGCGGGCGTCCCGGGGCACGCCGCGGAGTGGGAAGTCCTGCAGGCTTCTGCGCAGGAGACCATGCTCATGGACAAGGACAGCATTCACCGCGACGGTGACATATGGAAGGCGTGGGCGGTGGAGAGCTACAGGGACACCCGTTATCTGGGCGAGCCGGTCTATCCGCACCGATCGCGGGTGACGTTGTACGAGATCGATTGCGAAGCCGGGCAGCTCGGCTATGCCGCGTGGAGCTTCCAGTCGGGCGAACTGGGCGGCGGTTCCACCGTATGGGCCGACAAGGCGAACGGGGTGGCGTACTTTCCGCCCGACAAGGGCTCGCCCGAGGACGCGTTGCTCAAGCGCGTGTGTCGTACGGCGATCGCGCGCACCGCGACCCAGCGCTGAGTGCGACGCGGTTTCCTTGATTACGAGCGCATCGGCCTGGTCGGACCGGTGGCCAGAACGTCGAGCGGACACCGTCGTTTGCAGGCGACGCTGGCATTGATCCAGTGGAAGATCCGGCATTACGACGAATTGTTCAGCGTGCAAAATCAGATCTTGGTCGGCAATTGCGTCGCCGGCGCCGCGGGCCGCGGCGCCGCGCGGCTGCGTCGTCTCAATGGGCGGAAGGGCGCGCGGCAGGCAACTGCGAGCGGCGCGCACGTGTCGCCGGCTCCCACTCCGAAGTAGCGGTTTCCCTCCGTCTCCCGAGTCTTTTTTTCCGGCGGGCGCGTCGGCGCGAGCGGCCGCGGGATGTTTCGTCGCAAAGGAGAGTCTCATGATTACGCTCAGGATAAACGGCAAAACGAGAAAGATCGAAGTGGACGGCGGCACGCCCCTGCTATGGGTGCTGCGCGACCATCTCCGCATGACCGGCACGAAATTCGGCTGCGGTGCCGCACTGTGCGGCGCCTGCACGGTGCATCTGG
Organism: Burkholderiales bacterium; assembly: GCA_035651315.1. GTDB lineage: Bacteria > Pseudomonadota > Gammaproteobacteria > Burkholderiales > Eutrophovitaceae > DASRFY01. The sequence continues at coordinate 10,059 of DASRFY010000022.1, read as the reverse complement.
ACGGTCGGGCCGTGCGTTCGTGCGCAACGCCGGTCAAGGCCGCGGCAGGCAGGCGCATCACGACGATCGAAGGCGTCGGCGCGGTGCCGCAAGGCCGGAAAATCCAGGCGGCGTGGGTCACGCTGGATGTTCCGCAATGCGGGTACTGCCAGTCCGGACAGATCATGTCCGCCGTTGCCCTGCTTCAATCCAACTCCAAGCCGAGCGATGCCGACATCGACCAGGCGATGAGCGGCAACATCTGCCGCTGCGGCACCTACGGCCGCATCCGCGCCGCGATCAAGCAGGCCGCCGGCCTGTCAGCCTGAGGAGACGACCATGGTCATGGACCGACGTGCATTCTTGAAGGTTTCCGCGCTCGCGGGCGGGGGCTTCGCGATCGGATTCGCTCTACCCGGCACCGGGAAGGCGCTCGCGGCGGAATCGAGAAAGACGTTCGCGCCGGATCAGTGGATCCGCATCACGCCGGACAACGTAGTCACGATCGTGGTGGACAAGTCGGAGATGGGGCAGGGCGTATATACCGGCCTGCCGATGATCGTCGCCGACGAGTTGGACGCGGACTGGTCGGCGATCCGCATCGAAGCGGCGCCGGCGGCGAAGGAGTACGCGCATCCGTGGTTCGGCGTGCAGGGAACCGGAGGCTCCAGCTCCGTGCGGGCGATGTGGGAGCCGCTGCGCAAGGCGGGCGCGACTGCGCGTGCGATGCTGGTCGCCGCGGCTGCGGAGACATGGAAAGTGGATCTTGCCACGCTCACCACCAGCGCCGGTACCGTGATCGGGCCGGGCGGAATCCTGCTCACCTACGGACAGCTCGCCGACAAGGCAGCGCGCATGACGCCGCCGAAGAACGTGCAGCTCAAGGATCCCGCCACCTTCAAGTACGTGGGCAAACCGCTGACGCGGCTCGACACGCCGCAGAAGACAAACGGCAGCGCGCAGTTCGGCATCGACGCGATGCTTCCCGGACTGCTCACCGCAGTCGTCGCGCGCTCGCCGGTCGTCGGCGGCAGGCTGCTGCGTTTCCGCGCCGAGAAGGCAAGAGCGGTCAAGGGCGTCAAGAAGGTACTCGCAGTGAAGAGTCCCGCGTCGGAAGGCGTGGCGGTACTGGCGACGAGCTACTGGGCTGCGAAGCTCGGCCGCGACGCCCTCGAAATCGAGTGGGACACAGGCCAGAACGCCGCGCTCTCGACCGCCGGCATGCGCGAGCAGATGTCGCGACTCGCCGCCACCGGCGAGGGCGCGCTCACCGCGCGCAAGGAAATCGAGCCGGCCGCCGGCGCGCCGGCGGCGAAAACCGTCGAGGCCGAATACGAAGTGCCGTACCTGGTGCACGCGCCGATGGAACCGATGAACTGCACCGCATGGGTGAAAGCGGACGGCGTGGAGATCTGGGTCGGCAGCCAGGCGCAGGGTCCGAACCAGATGACCGCAGCGCAAATTGCGGGCTGCAAGCCCGAGCAGGTGAAGATCCACACCCTGCTGCTGGGCGGCGGCTTCGGCCGGCGCTTCGCGCCCGATTTCCTGGTCGAGGCGGTGTCGCTGTCGAAGGAAGCGAAAGGGCCGGTAAAGGTCGTCTATTCGAGGGAGGACGACACCCGCGCCTACTACTATCGGCCGATGGCGGTCGCGAAGCTGAAAGGCGGGCTGGACGCGGAGGGCAACCCGGTGTCGTTCGAGGCGGTGACAGTGTGCGATTCGCTCGCGGAAGGCACGGGTTTCGAGAGCATGATCATCAAGGACCGCGTCGACCGCACCTCGATCGAGGGCCTGGCGGACATTCCCTATTCGATCGCCAACATCAAGGTGGACTGGGTGAAGTACCAGCCGGGCGTGCGCACCTGGTTCCTGCGCTCGGTGGGCAACACGCAGAACGTCTTCTTCAGCGAAAGTTTCATCGACGAATTGGCGTACGCCGCGGGCAAGGATCCGTACCAGTTCCGGCGTGCGCTGCTCGCACAGCATCCGCGCCACAGGGCAGTGCTCGAGCTCGCCGCCGAAAAAGCGGGTTGGAGCGCGCCGCCGCCGGCCGGGCGCGCGCGCGGCATCGCCGTGGCCGAGTCCTTCGGCAGCTACGTCGCGCAGGTCGCCGAAGTTTCCCTGGAAAACGAGCGGCCGCGCGTGCGCCGCGTGGTCATCGCGGCCGACGTCGGCACCGTGGTGAATCCCAACCAGGTCGCGGCGCAGATGGAAGGCGCAATGGTGTACGGCCTGTCGGCGGCGCTCTACGGCGAAATCACGCTCAAGGACGGCAAAGTCGAGCAGGCCAACTTCAACGACTACCCAGTGCTGCGCATGAACGAGATGCCGGCGGTCGAAGTGCATCTGGTGAAATCGAGCGAAACCCCGGGTGGTGTGGGCGAACCCGGCACGCCGCCGATCGCACCTGCGGTAGCCAACGCGCTCTTCGCGCTGACCGGCAAGCGGTTGCGCAGGCTGCCGCTCGCGAAACAGGTCTGAGACGGCGTGACAGCGGTTCCGAGTCCGCGCGCGACCGCTGTCGCCGCCGCCCGAAGGACTCCGGGGGCGCCGAGTGCGAGAGGGCGACCCGTGCGCGATCCCCGTTCGCGTACATATCACCATGCGAGCGACGAAGAAAGGCGCGCGCGAAAGTCGGCTTTGTCCTCCGGCACCGTCAATACAAATTGACACGCATCGCGCACGCCGACGCGAATGCCCGACATGTCACCGCGCGCCGACATGTAACGAGACGCGCGTCGCGGAACTTCGTCGATGCGTCTTCTGTCCCTATCTCCTGCTTGCATTTCCTTTTTCGATTTTCATCAAGCCGCAACGGGAAGGAGCCGGGAGATGACCAAGACCGAACAGTTGAACGACGCGATCCGGAAAATCGCGGAACGGGCAAACATCAGGGAGAACGATCTCTTTCATCTCACGCCGGTATCCCGGGACGGAGCGGGAATTTTCATCATGGGAATCAAGTGGCCCGAGGGAGCGCGTCTGTGCGAAGAGATCGAACGGGTGGTGACCGGCTTCCCTTCGATCGGCGATGCGAGCTGCGTTGCCCTGCTGCCTCCCGTCGTCGACGCGGTCATCTCGGCCGCGCGGTCCCCGGTGCCGGTTTCCACCGCCGTGCCTGACCGGGATGGGCCGGGCCGCGCCGCCGCGGACCGGCACCACGCGGGACGGTGCGAACCCGATGCGCGGCCGTGACGGCCGGCATCGCATGAAAACTCGTGACCTTGGCCTTGATGTCTTTTGCGAACCCGATGCCTTTGCGGACCGCTTCGGAAAGCTCGGATCCGTCCGTGGATATCGGGATGTGCTGAAACATAATTCCCTCCCCGCGGGCTTGAAAAGTTCGCCTCGAATCGAGTCCCTTGACTCGTTTCCAGTATAGGTAAAAAAGAGCGTGCTTCAGCGGGCAACCGGGGGAACGCGCAGCGACTCGGCCGGCGGCTTCGCCAGCGGGACCGGCGCGGTCTCTTGTTCCCTCCTTCGGCCAGTAATTGACCCAGTTCACGCATCGCGGCTAGTATCGGCGCGTCTTGTGAACCGGACGCGCCTATGTCGGAGAACTGGAACTGGGTCGGACGATATGTTTCTGTCATCGTGATTGCGGGCGTTCTGGCCGCCGCGCTCGGAAGCATGGAGCTGTTCCAGGCCACCACGATACTGAACAAGAAGCTGTCGGCGGCCCACATCGTGAGGTTCCTGGGCTACGGCGCGGCGCTGGCGGTGCTGTGGCTGCTGGCTCAGCGGGCGGCGCTCGCGCTCGGACGTCAGGGTGGGCGGTGGTCGTTCCTGCGGCATCTCGTGCTGCCGCTGGCGATGCTGATCGTGGTGGCGAGCGCACACAGCGTGATCCTGCTGGTGCTGCGGCCGATGATGGACACAGCACTGCGCAATACCTACAACTGGCTGTTCATCGCCGGCATCATCGCCGCGGCGGCATGGCTGATCATTGCGCTGTTCAATCAATCGTCGCCGCTCGCCGAGGCCTTCACCTCCGCTGCCCAGCGACTCGGCTCCGGCGGAAAATCCCGCGTCTGTACGCAGTGCGGCACGCGCGCGGAGCCGAGCGCCAAGTTCTGCAGCGCGTGCGGCGCGAAGCTGGCCGACTGAGCCGCAGGGGGCCGGCATTCCGTCCTCTCGCGACACGGTCGCCGCGCCGAAAGCCGGTGCAGCGACAGAGAGGTTCAGCGCCGGAAATGGGCGTCGGTTCCGAGCAGCGCTTCGCGGAAGCGGTTCTTCAGATGCGCGCCGTCGCGCGGAGGGAGCACGAGCGGCAGCTTGTCCTGCGCAACCTTGATCTGCACGAAGAGCGGTCCCTCGGCGCGATGAATGTCGGCGCGCAGCGCCGCCACCTGTGCCATCCCGGTCACCAGGGCCGCGCAGCGAAAGCCACAGGCCCTCGCGCAAGCGGCGAGATCGACGCCGAAAGCGGTGTGCGAGGCCTGCATGCCCGTTTCACCGTAGCGTTCGTTGTCGAGCACCACTACCGACAGATTGCGCGGGCGCTGCGCGCCCACGGTGGCGAGCGAGCCCATGCCCATCAGCAGCTCGCCGTCGCCGGTGAGCACCAGCACCGGGCGCCCGGGCTGCGCGAGCGCCAGCCCGAGACCCATCGCCACGGCGCCGCCCATTGCGCCCCAGAGCGGGAAGGTGAGCGGATGATCGCCCGCATCGGTGGCATCCCAAGCCGGCGCGCCCAGTCCCGCGATCACCAGCAGCTCGCCGCGCTCGGCGAGCAGCGCCTTGACCACTTCGCGCCGCTCGAGCCGCTGCGAAGTCTTGCCGTATCCGTCCGCCGTCACGATCAGTGCTCCAACGCCCGGTCAGTTATCGAAGGTCTTCGCGCCGAGTAGCCGCTGCCCGATCAGCAGCGCCGCCGGGCGCAGGGTGTTGTAGGCGATGCGCAGCGTGCCTTCGGCGAGCGCAAGGATGTCCTCTTCGCGCTCGGCGCGGCTCACGAGCACACCCATTTCCTCCAGCACTTTGCCCGCGGCGCGAGCCATCGGCACCTGCCAGGGATTGAACTCCGCCCAGTCGCCGCGCATGGTCACCAGCATGGCGAGCGGTACCTGGCACACCGACAGCATCGACAGCATGTTGATGCAGTTGCCCACGCCGCTGGACTGCATCAGCAGCACGCTCTTGTCGCCGCCGAGCCAGGCGCCGGCCGCAAGCGCCACGCCTTCTTCTTCCGTGGTGAGCCGCACCGCGCGCAGGCGGCCGTCCGCCTCGCACAGGCGGATCAGCGCCGCATGCCCTGCATCGGGCACGAAGCTTACCTGTCGGATGTTCTGCTGCCCGAAAAGTCGGTGCAGTCCCTCGCTCCAGTGCTCAGTCATCGTCTTCCGGGTCCGGATCAGGGCTTGATGAAAAACGAACCGGTTTGCTCCGCGTCGCGGTTCAGCGCTTCCACTTTCGTCGTCGGGAACGCCCACAGATCCTCGCGCTGGATGCCGAGAAAGATCGGCTCGGCGTTTTCGCGGTGGATGTTGATCTTGGCGTTGTACACGATGCGGGTCGTGCCGTGCTTGTCGCGAATGTGGTAGCGGTTGACCAGGTAGCGCCCGCCCCCGAAGCTCTGGCCGGTGAGGTAGCAGCGTATGTTGTCGATGCGGCCGCCGGAGACGGAAAGGCCCTTGAGCTGGTCGAGCGTCGCGGCGGTCTTCTCGACGAAATCCAGGGTGTCGTAGCGGGCGCGCGTCCCGGTCTTGCCCTCGTCCCGGATGTCGAAATCGCCGAGCAGGATCTGCCCGGGCAGCGCCTTGTCGATCATGCGCGACAGGTCGACGGTGACCTGGCCGACGATGTAGCTGAATGTCGTCGGGTTCAGGCCCTCGACCTGGTGGAACTCGTAGTGCTCGCCGATGTGGAAAGCGGCGCGCAGCTTCGGCACCCAGGGACTGCGTGCCTTCCTCTGCGCGATGGCGTTGTCGGCCAGGATCATCATCATCAGCTTGTACAGCGCGATGTTCGCCTCCGCGCTGGTATCCCGGCTCCAGATATAGAACCCGTCTCCCGTGGTGGTGCGAGCGAAGTTGACGTGGATTTCCTTCGACAGAAGCTGCCGGTACGCCGAATTCACCGAAAAGGACAGGCTGTTGAGCATCGCCACCTGATCGAGCGGGGGCTGCAGCGAAAACTCCACCGCGTCCAGCAGGACCACGGCCCGTCCCCGCACCAGCGACACGCTGTAGCGGCGGACCAGTTTGCTGACCAGCCCGATGTCGACGTCGGTTCCCACCCGGAAATTCGTGCGGACGACCTGCGGCTCGCTGCCGAAGGCCTTGCACACCCGCTCGAACACCTCCGGCGCCAGATACTTGGATCCGGAGAGTACGCCGTTGATGAGGATCGCGGCGTTGTCCATTCCCGCCGGATTGACCGGATTGCCGTGGATCGCCTCGGCAATGGCGTAATGGCGGACCGACAGGAAGCGCATTTCGCGCTCGTAATGGGTCCACGCCAGCACCACGTTGTCGCCGAGATCCCACATGGCGAACAGCGCTCTGTCCACTTCGGACAGCGCATCGCGGGCCTGCGGCGACAGCGGCAGCGCGCCGCCCTCGGCGCCCGCAAGGAAGTCGAGCCAGGTTTCGTGCTGCATGCCTGCTTTCGCCGGGTCGATGGAAACGGTGTTGCGCGCCGGCCGCAGGAGTGCGCCAGCGCGACAGCCTTTTGCATTATCCATTAACCGTCGATTCGGACGGAACGGGACGGCATAGAATACCGGCACACCGTTCTCGAAGCTGGACCGAGCACAGGAGCCTGTCATGAACGTCTCACCCATCTTTTCGGCCTGCCGTTTTGGAGCGGCGTGTGTCGCAGCCGCCCTGGTCGCCATTGCCGCCCACGCCGGCGAAACCGGCGGCGGCGTCCAGCGGATGTACGTTCTCCAATGCGGCGAATCGCGGACGAACGATGTGTCGATGTGGTCGCCCGGAGTGGATGTCGGCAAGCCGCGGGAATTCAGCAACAACTGCTACCTGATCCGGCACGAGAAGGGACTGATGCTGTGGGACGCGGGGATGTCGGACGCCATCGCCGCGCTGCCCGAAGGAATGCCGGCGGCGGGAGGTCTGCTGACCATGCGGGTGACCCGGACGCTCGCGTCGCAACTGGACGGGATCGGCGTCGCGCCGACCGACATCGGCCGCATCGCCTTTTCCCATTTCCATGCGGATCACTGCGGCAACGCAAATCTGTTTACCGCCGCCACGCTCTACATCCAGGAGGCGGAGTACGAGGCCGCGTTCGGTCCCAACCCGTCCAGGTTCGGTTTCAACCCGGTGTACTACGATCAGCTGCGGGCCAATCCGGTGGTACGGCTTCGCGGCGATCACGACGTCTTCGGCGACGGCTCGGTCGTCATCCTGTCCACGCCGGGCCATACGCCAGGGCATCAATCGCTGCTGGTCAGGTTGCCGAAAACAGGCGCCGTCGTGCTGTCCGGAGACGCGGTGCATTTCCAGGAAAACTGGATTCACAGGCGGGTCCCTGCCAGAAACTACGATCGCGAGCAAAGCCTGCAGTCGATGGAGAAAATCGCCGCGGTGCTCGCGGAAAGCAAGGCCCGGCTCTGGATCAATCACGACAAGGCGCAGAGCGCCGGCATCCCCCATGCCCCCGACTATATGGAGTAGCCCGCGGGCCTGGGATTGCGGCTGCGCGGCCAGCTGCAAACCGCGATTGCAACCATTTGGGCCGAAGAGAAGTCAAAAAAAACGGATGCACGATCTATGATTGGAATTCGAGCATGCATCTGCGAATGACGCTCGATGTTTTTGGCCGGCTAAACAAGCTGTTGACCGCGCGGTGGAAGGCGAGAGCGCGGTCGATGTCGGCCGGTGCGCGTCTGCGGTCACTCGCGTTTCCGAGTCTGCAGAAAACCTGGCAAAAGGAGGAAAACCATGAAGGTACTTCGTTTTTTGGATTCTTCTGGCGATCGGGAAGTCTTCTTCGATGACAGCGAGGCCATGGCGCAGGCTCGTGCCGAAGCACAACGCCTGTTCGAGCGCAGCCTCGCGGCGGGCGCAGTTGCTTTCAGCGTGAACCGGACGGGCGGCAAATCCGACCAGAAGGTCAGCAAGTTCTCCGCTGTCGAAGATGAGACCGTGGTGGTCCCACGCATTGTCGCAGGGTAAGCGCACGCCTGTCGCCATTCGGCAACGCCGTGTCGTCCGGCCGGCGTTCCCCGGCTCGATGGGGATCACCGCTCGGCCAGCCTGATTCCTGGGCAGGGGCTCGTGGCACGTTCTGTCAGGGGATTCCGGACGTTGCCGCAAAGCATCCGCAACGGTATCCAGCGGCTATTGTCGGATGGCGAGGGTGCCCCGGATGACGCCGGGGTAGCGTCCATGGAAGCGCTTCTACCACGCACGCCCGCGGAGATTCGCGCCAGGCAACTGCTGATTCGCGTGCTGAGCCCGTCGCAGCGCGAGGAGTTCGGCCGCCACGGCTATTTCACGGTGCAGGTCCCCGGGTGGGGAACGTTTCGCGTCTTGCCACGTACGACGTTCAACGTCGTCGACACCCAGACCGGGATCTGCTACTGCGCGGTGCCGGAAATCTCGGTGCCACTGCTGGACCTGATGCTGGCGCAGAAGCTGATCCTGGAGAACGATCCGGAGCGTTTTTTCCGCGTCGCGCACAGCAGGCGCGAAGAGTGAGACGGCGCGGCGGCGCCGTCACGGATCGATCAGCACGCCCGGATTGAGCAGTCCCTTCGGGTCGAGTGCTTTCTTTGCCGCCCGCAGCGCAACGGCAAAAGGCTCGGGACGCTGTCGATCGTACCAGGGCCGGTGGTCCCGCCCTACCGCGTGATGGTGCGTGATGGTGCCGCCCGCGGCGAGGAGCGCGTCGGAGGCGGCCTTCTTGATCTCATGCCACTGCGCGAGCGCCGCGCCGCGGTTCGGTAGCGCATAGAAACTGAAGTAAGGCGCCGGGCCGTCGGGATACACGTGGGTGAAGCGGCAGCTCACGGAGCCCTCGCGCCCGGTCGCCTCGCGGATGATGCGCCGTGTGGCGTCCACCACGCGGGCATGGAAATCGGGAAAACGCTCCCAGGTGATGGAAGTCTCGAAGGTGTCGTACATCACGCCCAGCCCGGTGAGCACTTCGCGGTAGAAGGGCGCGCGCAGGAAAGCGTGGCGCCAGGCGCCGGACTCTCCGCTCAGATGCCCGTCGGCCGGCGAAGCCGCGGTCCGGTTCCATTCGCCGCCGAAGGACGCGACGATCTCGAGCGCGCGATCCATCCAGGGCTGGACTGGATGGTCGGCGCTCTCGAAAGCGAGCACGAGAATATGCGCGGCGCCGTCGCCCGCGCCGGTGACCGCCGCTTCCTCCGCATCGATCAATCTGCAGTTGGACGGATGCAGTCCCGACTGCGCGAGCGCGCGCACTGCCTCGGCGGCGCGATACCAGTCGGCGAAGCGCACCGAGGTGCCGGCGCGGAACTGCGGCTTGGCTTGCAGCTTCATCCAGGCCTCGGTGATCACGCCCAGGATGCCTTCCGAGCCGATGAACAGCCGGTCGGGGCTCGGCCCGGCGCCCGATCCCGGCAGGCGCCGCGATTCGGCCACGCCGCGCGGCGTAACCACGCGCGTGCTTTCCACCAGGTCGTCGATGTGCGTGACGAGAGTGGCGAAGTGCCCGCCGGAGCGCGTGGCGATCCAGCCGCCGAGCGTCGAATACTGGAACGACTGCGGGAAGTGGCGCAGCGTCAGCCCGTGGGGCTTCAACTGCGCTTCGAGCTGCGGTCCCATCGCGCCGGCCTGGATGCGCGCGGCGCGCGATATCGTATCCACTTCCAGCACGCGGTCCAGGCGCTGCAGGTCGAGCGAGATCACGCCGCGGTAGTCGCCTTTCACCGCGGTCTCGACGCCGCCGACCACGGAGGATCCGCCGCCGTAGGGAATCACCGCGGCGTTCGCGCCGTCTGCATAGTCCAGGACGGCGACGACCTCGGCCTCGCTCGAAGGCCGCGCGACGAGGTCCGGCGGATGTGGAAACTGCCGCGCGAACGCGCGCACGCTGTCCGGATAGGACTTGCCGTAGCTGTGGACGAGGCGATCCTCGGTTTCCGAA
>DASRFY010000021.1:0-23238 GCA_035651315.1 Burkholderiales bacterium | reverse complement strand
CTGGCGAAAATCCTTGGCGCGTATCCGCACATCGGACCGGTGCTTCCCGCAGTGGGATATTCGAAGCAGCAGCTCGATGATCTCGAGCGGACCATCGAGCGCACGGACGCCGAAGTCGTGGTGGCGGCGACACCGGTGAATCTGGGCGCGCTCATCCGCGTCAGCCGACCCCTCGTGCGCGCCCGCTACGAGTTCGCGGAGGTCGACTCTCCCGGTCTGGCCGGCGAACTGGATCGATTTCTGGACCGCATCGGCCTGCGGTCGAGCTGACTGCGCAGCAGGGCAAAAGTGCAAGGCATTTCGCCCGGAATCAGCGCGGCATGCGGGAGTCTGCATACGGAAGCGATTTCCCACCGCCGCGGGGCAGGGCCGGCGCGGATCTTTTCAGGGTCATGGCGCGCGCGAGCGCGGAACATTCCCGATGCGCGCTTCACCGTGCCTTGGCTGCGCAGTCTTGACACAGATCAACGACGCCGGCGCAACGGCATGCCTTCATTGGCGCAAAGAAGCAGGTTTCTCGCGAACTCGTTGGCAATCGTGTGGGTCGAAGCGCTCGCGGCTAAAATTCGTACCTTTCGCCGAAGTCTCGCCTCGGGCGATGCCCCAACTACCTGATAGATAAGGATCGGAATGTCCATTTCCGACGACGGCGCCATCCTGATCCGCGGCGCACGCCAGAACAACCTCAAGAACCTGGATCTCGATCTGCCGCTGAACGAGCTGGTCGTGGTGACCGGCGTGTCCGGCTCGGGCAAGTCTTCGCTGGTGTTCGACACCCTGTACGCCGAAGGGCAAAGGCGCTACGTCGAGACCTTTTCGCCCTACGCGCGCCAGTTCCTCGACCGGATGGACAAGCCGCAGGTCGACCGCATCGATGGTATCCCGCCGGCGATCGCGATCGACCAGACCAACCCGGTGCGCACGTCGCGCTCGACGGTGGGCACGATGACCGAGCTTGCCGACCATCTGAAGCTGCTGTTCGCGCGCGCTTCCCGCCTCTACTGCCGCGGCTGCGCGAGACCGGTGCGTCGCGACAATCCGGAGACGATCTACGCCGAGCTCGCGTCGCGCGCCGAAGACGCGGGCGATCCGCGGCTCGTGATCACGTTCCCGGTGCAGGTGCCGAAGAACTTCTCCGAGGACGAAATCCTGAGGCTGCTCGAGAGCCAGGGTTACACCCGCATCCACTCGAAGTCCGGCGACAGGCTCGAAGTGGTGCAGGACCGGCTGCGCATGTCGTCGGCCGAGCGCGCGCGGGTCGTCGAAGCGCTGGAAGCGGCAATGCGGGTCGGGCAGGGAAAGGTCAGCGTGCACGCGCTGAGCGAAGAAGGCGCCGCACATGCCACATGGAAATTCAGCGACGACCTGCACTGCGCGGACTGCGACATCCATTACCGCGCGCCCACGCCGTCCGCGTTCTCGTTCAATTCGCCGCTCGGGGCGTGCGATACCTGCCGCGGCTTCGGGCGCGTGATCGGCATCGATTTCGGCCTCATCGTTCCCGACGAGGCGAAGACACTGAGGGAAGGCGCCATCAGGCCCTGGCAGACGCAGAGCTTCCGCGAGTGCCAGGACGACCTCGAGAAATACGCAGTCAAGCGCGGCATTCCCCTCGACGTGCCGTGGCGCGAGCTGGGCGTCCGCCAAAAACAGTGGGTGCTGGAGGGCGAGCCGGAGTGGGTGAGCTGGCGCAAGTCCTGGCCCGGCACCTGGTACGGCGTGCGGCGCTTCTTCGCCTGGCTGGAGACCAAGGCGTACAAGATGCACATCCGGGTGCTGCTGTCGAAGTACCGCGCATACACGGCATGCGGCGCGTGCCAGGGCAGCAGACTCAAGCCCGACGCGCTGCTCTGGCGCGTGGGCACCAAGACGGACGCCGACGCGGTGCTCGATCCGGCACGGCGCTACCGCCCGGTCGGCGTGGAATGGACCGGCGAACAGCTCGCCGCGCTGCCCGGTCTCACGATTCACGACCTGATGCTGCTGCCAGCGGACCGCTGCAAGCATTTCTTCGACTCGGTGCATTTGCCCGCGCCGCTGGACGAGGCCACTGAGCTGCTGCTGGGGGAGATCCGCTCGCGGCTCGCGTACCTGCAGAAAGTCGGCCTCGGCTATCTGACGCTCGACCGGCAATCGCGCACGCTGTCCGGCGGCGAGGTTCAGCGCATCAACCTCACCACCGCGCTCGGCACCTCGCTGACGAACACCTTGTTCGTACTCGACGAGCCGTCGATCGGGCTGCATCCGCGGGACATGGGGCGGGTGATCGGCGTGATGCGCAAGCTGCGCGACGCGGGCAACTCGCTGGTGGTGGTGGAGCACGACCCGCAGATCATGTTCGCCGCCGACCGCATCCTCGACATGGGACCCGGTCCGGGCGAGAAGGGCGGCCGGGTGGTTCATTTCGACACGCCGGCCTCGCTGCGGCTGCGCGCCGACTCGCTCACCGGGCAATACCTGCTCGGCCGCAAGCGCGCCGACGCCGGGCTCGCGCGCCTGCCCGTCGATCCGAACGGACAGAGGCTCGAGCTGCGCGGCGCCGCGCAGCACAATCTGAAGGGCATCGACGTCTCGATCCCGCTCAACCGCCTGGTGTGCGTCACCGGTGTGTCGGGGTCGGGCAAGTCCACGCTCGTGCAGGACGTGCTGTACGCGGCGCTGCTGAAAGCCAAGGGCAGGCCGACCGAGGCGCCGGGCGCGTTCACCGCGCTGCATGGCGCCGAGCGGATCTCGGACGTGGTACTGGTCGACCAGACGCCGATCGGCCGCACCACGCGGTCGAACCCGGCGAGCTACGTCGGCGCGTTCGACGCGATCCGCGATCTGTTCGCGAAGAGCCCGCTCGCGAAGCAGCGCGGCTACAAACCGGGCATGTTCAGCTTCAACTCCGGCGACGGCCGCTGTCCGACCTGCGGCGGCAACGGCTTCGAGCACGTCGAGATGCAGTTCCTGTCGGACGTGTACCTGCGCTGCCCGGACTGCGATGGAAAACGCTACCGGCCGGAAGTCCTCGAGGTCACGATCGCGCCCGGGGGGAAGGCGGCGCGCAGTATCGCCGAGGTGCTGGAGATGACGGTGTCCGAAGCGCTGGCGTACTTCGGCGCGTACCCGGAAGTCCTGCGCGGACTGCAGCCTCTCGCCGACGTCGGGCTGGAGTACCTCAGGCTCGGCCAACCGGTGCCCACGCTCTCCGGCGGCGAGGCGCAAAGACTGAAGTTGGCAGGACATCTGGCGCAGGTGAAACAGGACTCTCCCCGGGCCAATCCGGCGCGCCGTCCGCAAACGGGTGCCTCCGGCAAGGACGTGTCCTCGCATCGCGGTGAGGTGGGTACGCTCTTCCTCTTCGACGAACCGACCACCGGGCTGCACTTCGACGACATCGCCAAGCTGCTGAAGTCGCTGCGCCGGCTGGTGCAGGCCGGACATTCGCTGCTGGTGATCGAGCACAACCTCGATGTCATCCGTGCGGCGGATTGGATCATCGATCTCGGTCCCGAGGGCGGCGAGGCGGGCGGCGAGATCGTCTGCACCGGCACGCCGGAAGACGTGAAGCGCGATCGGCAGTCGCATACCGGCATCGCATTACGCGAATACGAGGAAGCCCTCGACAGCGGGGCTATTGCACCACCACAGGTGGCCGAACCCGACTCCTTTCGCTCCCTGCCCGCCCTTCAGGGGGAAGAGGTTTCGCCGACCGGGCAATTGCGGAGCAACCTGGGGCGCGAGGCGAAACGGATGCGCGACCCGCAAACGGGTGCCTCCGGCACGAACGTGTCCGCGCATCGGGGTGAAGTGGGTTCGATTCAGATCCACAACGCGCGCGAGCACAACCTCAAGAACGTGGACATCGCGTTGCCGCGCGGCAAGTTCACCGTGATCACCGGCGTGTCCGGCAGCGGCAAGTCCACGCTCGCCTTCGACATCGTGTTCGCGGAAGGGCAGCGCCGTTACCTCGAATCGCTCAACGCCTACGCCAGGCAGTTCGTGCAGGTCGCCTCGCGCCCGGACGTGGACGCGATCTATGGCATCCCGCCCACGGTCGCGATCGAGCAGCGGACCAGCCGCGGCGGGCGCAAGAGTACGGTCGGGACGCTGACCGAGATCCACCATTTCCTGCGCCTGCTGTTCGTCAAGCTCGGCACCCAGTATTGCCCGGACTGCGAGGTGCCGATCGAGCCGCAGAGCGAAGAGGCGATCGCCGCGCGCATCCTGCGCCAGTACAAGGGGCAGCGCATCGGCTTGCTGGCGCCGTTGGTGGTGAACCGAAAGGGCGTCTACACCGATCTCGCCAAGTGGGCCGCGGCAAGAGGGTACGAGTACCTGCGCGTGGACGGTGAATTCCTGCCCACCGCGCGCTTCCCGCGCATCGATCGGTTCAAGGAGCATTCGATCGAGCTGCCGGTCGCGGACCTGCGGGTGAGCGCCGCGGACGAGAAGGCGGTGCGCGGGGCGCTCGGCACGACGCTGGGTCTCGGCAAGGGCGTGGCGCATGTGCTCGCGCCGCTCGACGACCTGATGCGCGGCGGCGCGGTGACCGAGACAGTGTTTTCTGTGAAGCGCGCCTGCCGGTCCTGCGGCCGCAGTTTCCCCGAGCTCGACCCCAGGCTGTTCTCGTACAACTCCAAGCACGGCTGGTGTCCGGCCTGCTACGGCACCGGGTTGAAGCTCACCGACGTGGGCTGGGACGAGGAACGCGCGCGCACCGGCACGGAAGACCACGTGCTCGACTCCTGGATCGAGTGGCTGGCGGTGGACGAGCCCTGTCCGGACTGCGAGGGCAGGCGCCTGAATCGCGAAGCGCTCGCGGTGCGCTGGCGCGGCCGGTCGATCGCGGAGTACGGCGCGTTGCCCGTCGCGCAGCTGGCGAAGCTGTTCGGCGCGCTCGAGCTGCAGGGGCGCGAAAAGGAGATCGCGCGCGACATCGTCTCCGAGCTGGAGAGCCGGCTCGGTTTCCTTGCCGAGGTCGGCCTGGACTACCTCACGCTGGATCGCTCCGCCCCCACGCTGTCCGGCGGCGAGGCGCAGCGCATCCGGCTCGCCGCGCAGCTCGGCTCCAACCTGCGCGGGGTGTGCTACATCCTCGACGAGCCGACGATCGGGTTGCATCCGCGCGACAACCGCATTCTGCTCGACACGCTGGAAAGGCTGGAGCGCAAGGGCAACACGCTGCTGGTGGTCGAGCACGACGAGGAGACGATCCGCCGCGCGCACCACGTCGTCGACCTCGGCCCGGGCGCCGGGCGCCTCGGCGGGCGCGTTGTCGCCGAAGGCGCGGTGGAGGCGCTGATCAATTCCCCGGAGTCGCTGACCGGAAAGTTTCTCGCCCGGCCGCTCCGGCATCCGCTCGCGCCCCGGCGCCGCACCGACGCGCGCATTCCCGCGGTGGAGGTCGTCGGCGCCGGGCTGCACAATCTGCGCAGCATCGGCGTGCGCTTTCCCCTCGGCCGGCTGACGGTCGTGACCGGCGTCTCGGGCTCGGGGAAGAGCACGCTCGCGCGCGACGTGCTCTACGACAATCTGACGGCGCTGCTGTCCGGCGCGCGCCGGCGCGGCGCGCGGCCGGAGACCTTCGGCTGCCGCGCGATCCGCGGCTGGGAGCAGGTGTCGCGCGTGCTGGAAGTCGACCAGACGCCGATCGGCAAGACGCCGCGTTCGTGCCCCGCGACCTATGTCGGCTTCTGGGACGCGGTGCGCAGGCTCTTCGCCGGCACGCAGGAGGCGCGCATGCGCGGCTACGGTCCCGGGCGGTTTTCGTTCAACTCCGCGGGCGGGCGCTGTGATGCCTGCGAGGGCCAGGGGCTGCGGAAGATCGAGATGAGTTTCCTGCCCGACGTGAAAGTGGCCTGCGACGTGTGCCGCGGGAGCCGCTTCAATGCCGAGACGCTGACCGTGCGCTTCAAGGGCCGGACGATCGGCGAAGTGCTGGCGATGAGCGTGGACGAGGCGACGGAGTTTTTTTCCGCGGTGCCGGCGATTCACCACGCGCTGCGGCTGCTGCAGGACGTGGGGCTGGGATACCTCACGCTGGGCCAGCAGAGCCCTACGCTGTCCGGCGGCGAGGCGCAGCGCATCAAGCTGGTCACGGAGCTTGCAAAGGTGCGCGCACCTCACCCCGGCCCTCTCCCCGCTGCGCGCGGAGAGGGAGCGAAGAACACCCTCTCCCCCGCGAAGTCGGGGGAGAGGGCGGGGGCGAGGGGAACTTTGTATGTTCTGGACGAACCGACCGTGGGCTTGCACATGGCGGACGTGGAGAAGCTGATCCGCGTGCTCCACCGCCTGGTCGACGCCGGCAACACGGTGGTGGTGATCGAGCACAACCTCGACGTCATGGCCGAGGCCGACTGGATCATCGATCTCGGCCCGGAAGGCGGCGAGGGCGGCGGGCAGGTGGTCGCACAGGGCCCGCCGGAGCAGGTGGCGGCGGTGAAGCATTCGCATACCGCGCGGGTGCTCGGCGAATTCCTGGCGCAGCGCGGGCAGGAGGCGCTGCGGCGCGCAGTTTCGTGACGGGCCGCAATTGCACGCGGAGCGTATGATTCGGCCTTGATGCAACGCAGGCAGGCAATATTTCTTTCGGAACGTCCATGAAAACAAACGACACCAATTTGTCGCTCCCCGCCCAGCAGGTAAGCCTCGACGTGCTTCTGGAAAAGTACGCCAAGGGCGGCGAGAAAACGGTCGAGGAGCTTCGCCGCCGCGTCGCGCGCGCTCTCGCCGCGGTGGAGCGCGACCCCGAGAAATGGGAGCCGGTTTTCTACGAGGCGCTGGAGAACGGCTTCATCCCCGGCGGGCGCGTCAACTCCGCGGCGGGAACGCAGCTCGCCGCAACGCTCATCAACTGCTTCGTGCAGCCGGTGGGCGACTCGGTATCCGAAACGGTGGACGGCAAGCCCGGCATCTACGTCGCGCTGATGGAAGCGGCGGAAACCATGCGCCGCGGCGGCGGCGTGGGCTACGACTTCTCGGCGATCCGCCCGCACGGCGCCCTGGTGCGCGGCACGCAGAGCAGCGCGAGCGGGCCGGTGTCCTACATGCGCGTGTTCGACCAGAGCTGCGAGACGGTGGAATCGGCCGGCGCGCGGCGCGGCGCGCAGATGGGGATACTGCGCTGCGATCATCCCGACGTCGAAGAGTTCATCCACGCCAAGGACAAGGGCGAGCTTCGCAACTTCAACGTCAGTGTGGCCGTGACCGACGCCTTCATGCGCGCGGTAGAAACCGACGCCGACTGGGAGCTGGTGCACAAGGCGCTGCCCCACTCTGGGCAGCGCGGCGAGTCCCCGCGTCGGCGGGCGGACGGATTGTGGGTGTATCGCAGAGTGAAGGCGCGCGATCTGTGGAAGCAGATCATGGACTCGACCTACGATCATGCGGAGCCGGGCGTGTTCTTCGTCGACCGCGCGAACGCCGACAACAACCTCGGCTACTGCGAAACGATCGAGGCGACCAATCCTTGCGGCGAAGAGCCGTTGCCGGCCTACGGCTGCTGCTGCCTGGGCAGCGTCAATCTGACGCTGTTCGTCGTCGATCCCTTCACGCCCAAGGCGCGGTTCGATTCCGAAGCCTTCGGCAAGGTGGTGCGCGTGGCGGTGCGCATGCTCGACAACGTGCTGGACGCGAGCGTCTGGCCGCTGCCGCGGCAGGCCGAAGAGGCACGCAACAAGCGCCGCATCGGGCTCGGCTTCACCGGCCTCGGCGACGCACTGATCATGCTCGGGCTTCGCTACGACACGGCCGAGGCGCGGGCGATGGCCGCGGACATGGCCGAGCGCATGCGCGACGAGGCCTACGCCGCTTCGGTGGACCTGGCGCAGGAGAAGGGCGCGTTTCCGCTGCTGGAGGCGGAACAGTACCTCGCCCCGCCGCGCTTCGCCTCGCGGCTGCCGGAGACGCTCAAGAAGAGGATTCGCGCGCAGGGCATCCGCAACAGCCATCTGCTGTCCATTGCGCCGACCGGGACGATCTCGCTCGCCTTTGCCGACAACGCGGCGAACGGCATCGAGCCGCCGTACTCGTGGAGCTACCAGCGCAAGAAGCGCGAGGCGGACGGCTCGCACAAGGTCTACGACGTCGAGGACCATGCCTGGCGGCTATACCGCCATCTCGGCGGCAACGTGGAGAAGCTGCCGCGGGAGTTCGCGACCGCGCTGGAAATCTCGGCGCTCGACCACATGCGCATGGTGGCGGCGGTGGCGCCGTTCGTCGATTCGGCGATCAGCAAGACGGTGAACGTCCCCGAGGACTATCCCTACGAGGAATTCAGGGACCTGTACCTCGAAGCCTGGCGCTCGGGATTGAAGGGCATCACCACCTACCGGCCGAACAGCGTGCTGGGCAGCGTGCTCTCGGTCGGTACGAAAAAAGAGGAGGCGCCGAACGATCTCGACACAACCGACGCCGACCGCCGCATCCGGCTGGAGGCGGCGCCGACCCCGGCGCTGTCCAGCCTGCGCTGGCCGGGCCGCCCGAAGCTCTCCGCCGGCAACCCGGCATGGACCTATATGGTGGAATCGCCGTTCGGACAGTTCGCGATCTTCGTCGGCCACGTGGACAACGGCGACCCGCATCCGTTCGAGGTATGGGTGAACGGCAACGAGCAGCCGCGCGGCCTGGGCGCAGTGGCGAAGACGCTGTCGATGGACATGCGCGCGCAGGACCGGGCCTGGGTGAAGATGAAGCTCGACATCCTTTCCCGCACTGCGGGCGACGCATTCGACTGCCCGCTGCCGCCGGACGGCAAGGCGTTGCGGGTGCCGAGCCTGGTTGCGGCGTTCGCGCGCATCGTGCGCTGGCGCGTCGAGCAGCTCGGCGCGCTCGCCGCGCCAGACGGGCGCTCGCCGGTGCTCGACGCGCTGTTCGCGGCCAAGGAGCCCAAGACCGGCACCGACGGTACGATGTCGTGGTCGGTGGACGTGTTCAATCCGAGTTCCGGCGACGATTTCGTGCTGATCCTGAAGGAACTCGTGCTGCCTTCGGGGCAGCGGCGCCCGTATTCGGTGTGGATGGCGGGCGCCTATCCGCGCTCTCTCGACGGGCTGTGCAAGCTGCTTTCCCTCGACATGCGGGTGATCGATCCGGCGTGGATCGGCATGAAGCTGAGGAAGCTGCTCAACTATGCCGAGCCGCTCGGCGACTTCATGGCGCGCGTACCCGGGCAGGACCGGCAGCAGAACTGGCCGAGCACCGTCGCGTACGCCGCGCGCCTCATCATCCATCGCTACGCGATGCTCGGCGTGCTCGACGAGCGCGGCTATCCGGTCGACGAAATGGGCGTGCTCGAGATCCCGGACGCCGACCGCGAGCGCGAGGCGGAGGGCCTGCACGTGCTGTACGGCAAGCGTTGCGCCGAGTGCGGCAATACCGCGGTCATCAAGAAGGACGGCTGCGAGTTCTGCACCGCGTGCGGCGCGATCGGCGCCTGCGGGTGAATGGCGGGCGCACCGAACGCGCGGGCACGGCAGCGGTCGCTGCATTCGTCGCTTCGGATGCGCTCCCGTGCCCATGGGAGAACTCTCCCTGAACGCAATCGATCCTTCGGGATTTGTGCCGCGCGTCCCCGGCCGGCGTCGCAACTGATCAGATCCCGCTTTTCCTGAGCTGAACTGCGCCGCGATTGCCTGCGTCGCAGAAAGCTTCCGCGCGACCCGGCATCTCTGTAACATGGCGCGCGTTTGCGCGGGCCATGCCGGCGGCATCGGCGCAGACCTCATGCGGGCTGCTGAGAGGGGGCGGGTCATGTGGTTTCTCGGGCTGCTGATCGGGCTGGTGCTGGGCGGCGCGGTGCGCGGCGGCGAAGGCGCGTTGGTGGGCGCTGCGCTCGGCGCGGCCGCCGGCCTGATCGTCTCGCTGCTCAAGCGCGGTACCGTATCCTCGGATCTCGAGGCGCGCCTGCGCGCGCTGGAGACCGCGGTGCAGGAATTACGGCGGCAGCTGGCGGGCGCGCCCGCGGATATGGCCGTCGCGGCTTCCTCCCCCGAAACCACGGCCGCGCCGCCCGCTTCAACGCGCGAAGGCCCGCCACCGCCGGAAGCGGCTCGCGGCGAACCCGCGCCTCCCGAACCTGCGCCTTTCCCCGCACCAGCGGCCGTTGCGCCCGCGGCGGCGGGAGCGTCAACCGTAGAGACGCCGAATTCTTTCCACCGGTTCTGGCGCTGGCTCACCGGCGGCAACGCCCTGGTGCGGGTCGGCGTGGTGGTGCTGTTCTTCGGCGTCGCCTTTCTGCTCAAGTATGCCTACGAGCACACGCATGTCCCGATCGAGGTGCGCCTGGCCGCGGTGGCGCTCGGCGCATCCGGGATGCTCGCGATCGGCTGGCGGCTGCGAGTGCGCAATCCGGTCTACGCGCTGGCGATGCAGGGCGGCGGCGTGGGCGTGCTCTATCTCACCGTGTTCGGCGCGTTCCGGCTGTTCGGCCTGCTCCCGGGCGAGGCGGCCTTCGTGCTGCTCATCGCGATCGCGGCGCTGTCCGCGCTGCTCGCCGTGCTGCAGAACGCGCAGTCGCTGGCGGTGCTCGGCGTCTCCGGCGGCTTCCTCGCGCCGGTGCTCGCCTCCACGGGCGGCGGCAGCCACGTGATGCTGTTCGGCTATTACGCGGTGTTGAACATCGGCATTCTCGGGATCGCGCTGTACAAGGCCTGGCGCCTGCTCAACGTCCTGGGCTTCGCCTTCACCTTCGGCATCGGGGCGTTGTGGGGAGCGCGCTTCTACCGCGACGACTTGTTCGCCAGCACCGAGCCGTTCCTGGCGCTGTTCTTCCTGATGTACGTCGCGATCGCGGTGATCTTCGCGCTCAGGCAGGCGCCGCGGCTGCGGCACTACGTGGACGCGACGCTGGTGTTCGGCACGCCGCTGATCGGGTTCGGCATGCAGGCGCGGCTGGTAAATCCGTTCGAGTACGCGGCGGCATGGAGCGCGCTCGCGCTGTCCGGCCTCTACCTCGGGCTTGCGGGGGCCCTGTACCGGCGCCACAGGGAAACGCTGCGCATGCTGGTGGAAGCCTTTACCGCGCTCGGGGTGATCTTCGTGACGCTCGCCGTTCCGCTGGCGCTGGACGGGCGCTGGACATCGGCGGCGTGGGCGTTGGAAGGCGCGGCGGCGTACTGGGTTGGGGTACGGCAGGCGAGAAGGGCGCCGCGCGTGTTCGGGCTGCTGTTGCAGTTCGCCGCCGGCGTCGCGTTCCTGGGCGACATCCGTTCCTCGGTCAGCGAAACGCCCGTGTTCAACAGCTTCTACCTTGGCACCGTGTTCATCGCCTTGGCGGGGCTGTTTTCGAACCGCACGATCGAGCGTCATGCGCAGCGCGTCGACTACACCGCGATGCAGGCGGCGATCGCGGTGTTCGCATGGGGACTGGCATGGTGGGTGTTCGGCGGTCTACACGAAATCCACGTGCATGTGCCGCGACCGGAGCGCAACAGCGCGGCGCTGCTGTTCCTTGCCGGCACCTGTGCCGCCTTCAGCCTGGCGTTCGGGCGCGGCTGGTGGATCGCGCGCTTCCCGTCGCTCGCGCTGCCGCCGGTGATGGCGCTGATGCTCGCCGCGCGCTACATCGAATGGCCGCACTTGCATCCGCTCGCGGGCTACGGGCTGGCTGCCTGGCCGGCGGCTTTCGCCCTGCACTTGCTGATCCTGCGCCGCGACGACACGGTGCGCATCGAGCAGCCCGGGCGCGAAGTGCCGGAACTGCGTTATCTGCCGGTCGCGCATGCCGCGGGAATATGGCTGCTCGCGGTCGCGGGCGCATGGGAAACCGCGTGGCAGATCGACCGCGCGGTGGAGGGTCAGCGGGTCTGGCTGCTGGCCGGCTGGGCGCTGGCTCCCGTCGCCTTGCTCGGCGCGGCGGCGTCGCGGGTCGCGCGCCGCTTCTGGCCGATGCTGCGCCATGCTCATGCCTACCTGTGGCCGGGCGCGGTCCCGCTCGCGGCGTTTCTGTGGCTGTGGTCGCTGTACGCGAACTGGAGCAGCGACGGCGATCCTGCGCCGCTGCCGTATCTGCCGCTTCTCAACCCCTTGGACATCGCGCAACTGCTCGTCTTCGGCGTGCTCGCCGCCTGGTGGCGTTCGACTGCGCAGGACGGGATCGAGAACGCGAAGCGAATCCCGCCGGCATGGCCCTGGAGTCTGCTCGGCGCGGCGGTCTTCGTTTGGCTGAACGGCGTGCTGCTGCGCACGCTGCACCACTGGGGCGGCGTGCCGTACGACTTCGAGGCCATCCTGCGCTCGGACCTGGCGCAGACCGCGCTGTCGATCTTCTGGACCCTGCTCGCGCTCGCCGCGATGCTGTTCGCGACGCGCCGCGGCCGGCGCTGGCTGTGGATCGTGGGCGCGGCGCTGATGGCGGTGGTGGTGGTCAAGCTCTTCGTGGTGGATCTGGCCAAGGTGGGCGGCGTGGAGCGCATTGTCTCGTTCATCGCGGTCGGCGTGCTCATGCTGGTGATCGGATACGTGGCGCCGGTGCCGCCGCGCCACGGGACGGAGGAAAGATGAATTTGCGCCTGTTCGCCGTTCTGCCGTGGCTCGCCGTTCCGGGCGCGATGGCCGCCGACTCGCCCGCCGACTTCGCTTTTGCCGTGCCGATCGAAGGCGTGGGTAACAATGCGCTCTACAGGGTGGTGATCGCGCCGGCGGTGTACGAAGGCAGCGCATACGCCGACCTGCGAGATCTGCGCGTGTTCAACGGCGCAGGCGAGGTTGTGCCGCACGCGTTTCGCCCGCCGGCGCCCGCCACGCACAAGCCGGAACCGGTCCCGCTGCCGTTCTTCGCGATGCGCGGTCCGCGAAACGCCGCGCCGGAGGATCTCGACATCGCCTTCGATGCCGAGAAAGGTCGAATCAGCCTGCGGGCGAAGTCGCGCAAGAAGCAGGACGCGCACACGGCGCTGCTCGGTTTTCTGGTCGATCTGTCCGCGCGCAAGGAAACTTTCTCCGGCCTCGCGCTGGACTGGGAAACGACGCCCGAGGGCTACGTTGGCGCCGTCAGGGTGGAGGCGAGTGAGGATCTCAAGCGCTGGACACCGCTCGCGGTCGATGCGCCGCTGGTGCGCCTAATCCAGGGCGGACAGCGTCTCGAACAGAAGAGCGTCGCGTTGCGGCCGCTGCGGACCAAGTATCTGCGGCTGACCTGGCCGGCGGGGGCGAGCGTCCCGCAGCTCACGAGCCTGTCCGGCCTGCCTGCCGAGGCGGTCACGGCGCCTGCTCGCGCGTGGAAGGAGGTTTCCGCGCACCCCGATTCGCGCGAGCCCGGCGACTATCGAGCGGACTTAGGTGGCGTGTTTCCGGCGGACCGGTTGGAGATCCGGCTGCCGCAGGACAACACGGTCGCGCCGCTGCAGATCTTCTCGCGCGACAGGCCAAGCGCGGAGTGGACGCCGGTCGCGCGCACCGTGGCGTACCGGCTGCGCCAGAACGGACGGGAGATCGTCAGTCCCGCGGTGACGTTGGCGCCCAATGCGCGTCGTTACTGGCTGCTCCGAGTGGACCAGCAGGGCGGAGGCATCGGGCAGGGCGCAATGCGGTTGAAGGCTGGCTGGATCGCGCGCGAGATCGTGTTCGCGGCGCGAGGCCCGGGGCCTTTCCGGCTGGCCTTCGGCAACGCCAGGGCGCAGCCCAACGCGCTCCCGATCGAAACGCTGGTGCCGGGCTGGGGCAGCGAAACGGCGCCGCAGATCGCCTCGGCCACGACCGGTGCCGTGCAGACGCTCGCCGGCGAAAGCGCCGCTCGACAGCACGTCGACATGAAGAAGGCAAGCCTCTGGGCGGCGTTGCTCGCGGGCGTGGCGCTGCTGGGCCTCATGGCGTGGCGGATCTCGAAACAACTGCAGTCGCGCGACTAGAGCTCGACGTCGGCCTTGGCGAGGAAATCGGAGACATTTGGCCGCGGAGCCTGTATAGTGCGCGCCGGCACTGATTCGCGTCATCCGGTCCGCGTGCCAGTCTGTTCGTGGTCGATCGTCTTCCCCGAATCTTCCAACCCAGTCGCTTCTGCCTGAACCGGTTCTGAGCGCATGCGCTCCGCAGGCCGATTCAGGAGAAAGTCATCAGCACTTCATTCGAAGCGCTCGGCCTGCGCGCCGAGCTAGGGCGCGCCGTTGCCGAAGAGGGCTACGCGCAACCCACGCCCGTCCAGGCGCAAACCATTCCGGCAGTGCTCGCGCGGCGCGACCTGATCGTCGGCGCCCAGACCGGCACCGGCAAGACCGCCGCCTTTGCGCTGCCGCTGCTGCAACTGCTGGCGGCGAAGCCGGCGGTGGCGCATCGCTACGTGCGCGCGCTGGTGCTGACGCCGACCCGCGAGCTCGCTGCGCAGGTGGAGGAAAGCATCCGGGTCTACGGGCGGCACCTGCCGCTGCGATCGGCGGTCGTGTTCGGCGGCGTTAACATCAACCCGCAGATCCAGATGTTCAGGCGCGGCGTCGACATTCTCGTCGCCACGCCGGGACGCCTGCTCGACCATATCCGGGGCCGCAGCGTCGAGCTGTCGCGCGTCGAGATCCTGGTACTGGACGAGGCGGACCGGATGCTCGATATGGGTTTCATCCACGACATCCGCCGCGTGCTGGATACGCTGCCGAAGAAGCGCCAGAACCTGTTCTTTTCGGCAACCTTCACGCCTGAGATCCGCACGCTCGCCGATTCGTTCCTGCGTTCGCCCGCGGAAATCGCGGTCGCGCGGCAGAATTCCGCCGCCGAGCTGGTGAAGCAGGTGGTGCATCCGGTGGACAAGGGGCGCAAGCGTGCGCTCCTGTCGTATCTCATCGGCTCGGGAGACTGGCGGCAGGTGCTGGTGTTTACCCGCACCAAGCACGGTGCCAATCGGCTCGCCGAGCAGCTCGAGCGCGACGGCATCGGCGCCGCCGCGATCCACGGCAACAAGAGCCAGGGGGCGCGCACCCGCGCGCTCGCCGGGTTCAAGCGCGGCGCAGTGCGCGCGCTGGTCGCAACCGATATTGCCGCGCGCGGGCTGGACATCGAGCAGCTCCCGCACGTGGTGAACTACGAGCTGCCGAACGTGCCGGAAGACTACGTGCACCGCATCGGCCGCACCGGCCGCGCGGGCAGCGCCGGCATCGCCGTCTCCCTGGTGTGCAACGAGGAGGACGGCTATCTCGCCGACATCGAACGCCTGCTCCGGCAGCGCATCGAGCGCGTGGCCGTGAAAGGCTTCGAGCGGGGGAGCGCGGCGCCGGCCGCCGAGCAGGATGACGCCGCTGCCAGCCGCTCCCGGGATCACCGGCACGAACGCGTCGGAAGGGCCGGCGGGCACGCCAATGCCGCGCGCGGACAGGCCGCATCGCGCGGCCGCGCTGCGCCCCGGCCGCAGGCGGGCTCGCAGCCTGCGCGCGCGATGCGGCGAAACGGCAACCGCGTCCCGGCGCTGCTGGGCAGCAAGTCCGGCGCCGGCCCGCGCCGCTGAGCAATCCTTGTTTCCATCGATCAGGAGAATCGGATGAATATCTTTGTCGGCAATCTCGCCCCGGAAGTGACCGAGACGGATCTCGTCGAGCTGTTCGCCACGTTCGGTCAGGTCAAGTCGGCCGAAGTGAAGCGCGACTTGTTCAGCGGCAAGGCAAAGGGATTCGGCTTCGTCGAGATGCCGGGGCGCAACCATTCTCTGACCGCGATCGCCGGCCTCAACGGCAAGGAGTTCAAGGGACAGGTGTTGCGGGTCAACGAGGCGCGCGACCGGCCGCAGCGGCGGCGCTGAGGAGAACCGCAGCCGTCAAAGTCGTCCAGCGAACCACCACGACACCGAGAACAGCGAGACGCGGAGACACGAGGGCGCGAAGAAAGCAAGCCGCAGACAAGGCCCAAGGGTACGAATACGACGTCGCTGTCTTCGCTTTCGGGTCTTGTCCTCAGCCGAGCAGCAGCTTCAGCGCCAGCCCGGCGTTCGCGACCGCAAGCAGGATCGCGAGCCTGAAGTTCCAGACCGCACGCGCGCGCAGGGTTTGCACTGCAGCCGCGAGTTCTTCTTTGCTCCCGGCGAGGGACTCGATCCGTTCGGCCATCTGTTGCGCGCGCATCTCCAACGCCTGGATCCGCCGCACGAGCGCCGCGGGGTCGGTCGGCGCCTCGTCCGCAGCCGGCCGTTGCATCGTTTGGCCGCGCCGTTCGAGCAGTTTGCACGCGCCGTGTACTACCGTAGGCGCGGTCGCGACGATCGTTCCCCAGGGCACCGCTTTCAACCATAGCCAAGGCATGCGTTTCTCTCTCCTTTCTCATAGGATGGGATGAAGGTCGCATGGTTCCTGCCGTGTCGCGGCAAGAGAATCGCGGCTGCGTAGCGGGCCTCCGGGACCGGATTCCGGACTGCGGTTGCGAGGAGCATGAGCGCCCCGGGCCGGCGGTGTTGAAAAGCCGGCAATCGATACCCATTTGCGGCTTGAATGGTGGCGCCCTGCCTTTCCGAGACTCTTCCCCGACCGGCCGCGCGACCCGAAAGGACGACACAACAGCATGAATTCACGGGATCTTCGCGACTGGATGTGGGCCGAGGCGCTGGATCTGCTCGATCGCGCCGACCGCATGCAGCGCCAATTCTTCCAACCCACCGCGCGCGCCGTCGGACACCGCCCGGCCTGGGAGCCGCCAGTCGACGTGTTCGAGACCGACCGTGAAGTCGTCATCCTGGTCGCACTGCCGGGTGTGGCGGCGGAGAACGTGCAGGTCGGCTTCGATGGCGCGGTGCTGTCGGTGATCGGCGAGCGCGCGTTGCCGGCGCAGCAGACCGCCGCCATCCGCCGGCTCGAAATTCCTCATGGCCGCTTCGAGCGCCACATCGAGCTCGCCGGCCGGCCGCTGGAACTGGTGCGCCAGGAACTCGCCAACGGCTGCCTCGCGCTGCTGTTCGCGAAGCGCGGCGGATGATAAGGAGCGCCCGGATGAATCTGAAGACGATCAACCATCTTGCGCTGGAGGGGCACGGCAGCGCCGGCGCGGCGCAGCCGGCGAGCGGCGCGGAAGCTGCCGCCACGACCAAGCCGCTGCCGGAAGACGCGGTCATCATCATTCCGGTGCGCAACGTCGTGCTGTTTCCGGGCGTGATCCTGCCGATATCGATGCGGCGCGAGCGCTCGGTTGCGGCGGCCCAGGAGGCGGCACGATCGGAACGGCAGGTGGGGCTGCTGCTGCAGCGCGATCCGGCGCAGGACAACCCCCGGCCCGACGACCTGCACTGGGTGGGCACAGTGGCGAACGTGCTGCGCTACCTCACTACGCCCGACGGCGTCCATCACCTGGTCTGCCAGGGCGATGCGCGCTTCCGCGTGCTGCAGTTCCTCGACGGCTGGCCGTACCTGGTGGCGCGCGTGCAGCGCATCGAGGAAGTGGAGCCGCAGTCGTCCACCGAGATCGAGGCGCGCACGCTGCAGCTGAAGGAGCGCGCGCTGGAGGCGCTGCAATACCTGCCGCAGGCGCCGGCGGAACTGGCCAACGCGGTGCGCGGCATGGCTTCGCCGGCGCAGCTTGCCGATCTCGTCTCCGGCTTCATGGATCTGAAGAACGAGGAGAAGCAGGCCTTGCTCGAAACCTTCGACCTGAAGGCGAGGCTCGACAAGGTGCTGGCGCATCTCGCGCACCGCATCGAGGTGCTCAAGATCTCGCAGGAAATCGATCAGAAGACCAAGGAGGCGATCGAGGAGCGCTCCCGCGAGGCGTTGTTGCGCGAGCAGATGAAGGCGATCCAGAAGCAGCTCGGCGAGACCGACGAGAGCGCCGAGGAGCTGAAGGAACTCGGGAAGGCGATCGAAGAGGCGAAGATGCCCGAGGAGGCCGGGAAGCAGGCGAAGAAGGAACTGAAGCGCCTCGAGCGGATGAGCGAAAGCGCCGCGGAATACTCGATGGTGCGCACCTATCTCGACTGGGTGATCGAGCTGCCGTGGTCGAAGGAGAGCGAGGACCGCCTCGACATCGCAGAGGCGCGAGGGATCCTCGACGAAGACCATCACGGTCTGGAGAAGATCAAGCGCCGCATTCTCGAGTTTCTCGCGGTGCGCAAGCTCAATCCGGCGGGCAAGAGCCCGATCCTATGCTTCGTCGGCCCGCCCGGAGTGGGCAAGACCTCGCTCGGCCAGTCGATCGCACGCGCGATGGGACGCAAGTTCGTGCGCGTCAGCCTGGGCGGCACCCACGACGAGGCGGAAATCCGCGGCCACCGGCGCACTTATATCGGCGCGCTGCCGGGCAACATCATCCAGGCGATCCGCAAGGCCGGCACGCGCAATCCGGTCATGATGCTGGACGAGATCGACAAGCTCGGCGCCGGCGGCTTCCACGGCGACCCTTCCTCGGCGCTGCTGGAGGTGCTCGATCCGGAGCAGAACGCCAACTTCCGCGACAACTATCTCGCGCTGCCTTTCGATCTGTCCAAGGTCATGTTCATCGCTACCGCGAACATGCTGGAGACGATTCCGGGGCCGCTGCGCGACCGCATGGAGGTGATCCCGCTCCCCGGCTACACCGAAGAGGAGAAGCTGCAGATCGCGCGCAAGTATCTCGTCAAGCGGCAGCTCGAAGCCAACGGGCTGAAGACGGAACAGTGCGAGCTGCCGGACGAGACGCTGCGCGCAATCATCGGTGGCTACACGCGCGAAGCGGGCGTGCGCAACCTGGAGCGCGAGATCGGCTCGGTGTTCCGCCATGTGGCGATGAAGATCGCGGAAGGAACGGTGCAATCGGCGCGGCCCGAGCCGGGGGATCTGGCCGGCATTCTCGGCCCGCGCAAGTTCGAGAACGAAGTCGCGATGCGGGTCGCAGTGCCGGGGGTCGCCACCGGGCTCGCATGGACGCCGGTCGGCGGCGACATTTTGTTCATCGAGGCGTCCCGCGTTCCCGGGTCGGGCAAGCTGATCCTCACCGGCCAGTTGGGCGACGTGATGAAAGAGAGCGCGCAGGCCGCGCTGTCGCTCGCCAAGGCGAGGGCTGAGACGCTGGGCCTCGCGCCCGAGCTGATCGAGAAGAGCGACATCCACGTGCACGTGCCGGCAGGCGCGACGCCGAAAGACGGCCCGAGCGCGGGTGTGGCGATGTTCACGGCGCTGATCTCCCTGTTGAGCGGCAAGCCGGTGAAGAGCGAAGTGGCGATGACGGGCGAGATCAGCCTGCGCGGGCTGGTGCTGCCGATCGGCGGAGTGAAGGAAAAGGTGCTCGCCGCTCTGCGCGCGGGGATCACCACCGTGCTGCTTCCGGCGCGCAACCGCAACGACGTCGAGGAGGTCCCGGCCCAGGCGCGGGAGAAGCTGCGCTTCGTCTTCGTCGAGCGCGTCGACGAAGTGCTCGCCGAGGCGATCGGGCCGGAACTCGCGGCGCCGGGCGAGCCGAAGGCGGCCTGACGCCGCGTTCGCCACAGAGGCACAGGGAACTGCAAACAACAAACCACCAAGAACAGCGAGAAGCTCGCAAGACAAAAGCTTGCTTATTCTTCGTGCCCTTGGTGTCCTTGGTGGTTCGCTGGGGTTTTCGTCTTTCTCTGTATCTCGGTGGTTGGCCCGGTTTCGAAGTTCGCGATGCGCTAGACTCCCCGCCATGCGCGCGGTGATCTGCATTCTCGGATTGCTGCTTCTGTCCGGCGTGCGCCTGCCGTTGACGGCGGCGGAAAGCGACGCCGAGGCGGCGGCGCGGCTGCGGCACGAGATCACCGAGCTGATCGGCGATGCGCGTTGCCAGAATCTGGTCAATTGCAGGGTAATGGGGCTGGGCGCGAGCCCCTGCGGCGGCCCGGAGGAGTACGTTGCCTATTCCATCTGGCGCACCAGGCGCGACGACCTCGAGACCAAGGTCGACGCGTACACCTTCCTGCGCGAAGAAGCGGTGCGTGCGCAGGGCAAGCCTGGCAGCTGCGAAGCGCTTCCGGTACCCAACGCGGCATGCGTCAATCTGCGTTGCGTAGTCGTGCCCGCCGGACGCTGATATCCGCCGCCGGATATCGCCACCGAGGCACCGGCTACACAAAGGGCGGGGAGAAACCCCGTTTCGATCTTGTTCTTCCCGGTGTTCTTGGTGCCTTGGTGGTGAATTCCTCGCGCTTTTGAACTTCTGCTCTCGCAATCCTTTGCGGTTGGCGCTTCGCTATCCGTATACGCGGCTCTGATAAGCTGCGGACATGAAAGCAGCGGACCGTAATTCCATCCGCGATCGGCTGGCTCGGTTGCGCGTCGTGCCGGTGCTCCGGTTTTCCGCGCGCAGCGAGGCAGAGGCCGCGATCGACTGCCTGCTGAAGGCGGGTTACGGCTCGGTCGAAATCACGCTGACCACGCCGGGCGCGGTAGAGCTGATCGCAGCGCTCCGCGCCCGCACGGCCAAGGAATTCCTGGTGGGCGCGGGCACGGTGCTCGACCTGACATCGGCGCAGCATTGCATCGACGCCGGCGCCGATTACCTGGTTTCGCCCTGTCTCGTGCCCGGATTGGCGGCGCACGCGCACGCCGCCGGGCGGGGCGCGCTCCTCGGCGGTTTCACGCCCGGGGAGGTCTGGGCGGCGTGGCGCGAGGGCGCCGACATCGTGAAGGTATTCCCGGCCGCGACCGGCGGGCCGTCGCATCTTTCCGCGTTGCGCGCGGTCTATCCGCAGATTCCGCTCTGCCCGACCGGCGGGGTATCGCTGGAGAACATGGGCGAATATTTCCGGGCCGGCGCCTGGATCGTCGGCGTCGGCAACAACGTCATCGACAAGACGGCGCTTGCCACCGGCGACCGGGCCGCAGTGATCGGGCACGCGAAGCGCTTTCTGGATCTCGCCCGTGATAGCGCCGGAGCGCGGGGATGAGCCTGGACGTGGTCTCGCTCGGCGAGCCGATGTACGAGTTCAGCCAGATTCCCGGAGAACCGCGGCGCTGGCTGCAGGGCTTCGGAGGCGACACGATGAACTGCGCCATCGCCGCGGCGCGCCTGGGCGCGAGGGTCGCCTATCTCACCCGGCTGGGCAACGACGAGTTCGGACGACAGTTCCTCGCGCTGTGGAAAGAGGAGGGAGTGGACAGCTCGGGCGTGAGCATCGACCCCGAGGCGCACACCGCGGTCTACTTCGTTTCGTACGGGCCGAACGGCCACGCGTTCAGCTACCTGCGTTCCGGCTCCGCCGCAAGCCGATTGCATGCTTCGCATCTGCCGCAAGAGATTTTGCGCCGGACGCGGTTCTTCCATACGTCGGGGATCACCCAGGCGATCAGTTCTTCCGCCTGCGACGCCGCTTTCGCGGCCATCGAGATCGCGCGTGCCGCAGGCGCGCGCTTCGTGTTCGACGCCAACATCCGGCCGCGCCTGTGGCCGCCGGCGCGGGCGCGGGCGGTCGTCGCGGCGACCGCTGCAATGGCTGACTATTTTCTGCTTTCCCTGGAGGACGCCGAGACGCTGTGCGGCACGACTGCGGAGAATGCGGTGTTCGACTGGTGTCACGGACTCGGCGTGCCGCATGTCGTGCTCAAGCTCGGCGCCGAGGGCGCGACGGCAAGCGACGGTGACTCCAGGTGGCGCGTGCCGGCGTTTCGGGTGGAGGCGGTCGACGCGACCGGCGCGGGGGACTGTTTTGCGGGCGCCCTGCTGGCGAGGCTGGCGGCGGGAGCGGAATTCCACGACGCCCTGCGCTATGCAAACGCTGCGGCTGCGCTTACCTGCACCGGGTTCGGGGCGGTTGCGCCCTTGCCACGGCCGGAAGCGGTGCGCGCGCTGCTCGCGCGCGGGGAACGGTAAAGCCGAAGCCGCGGGTTCTCAGCGTTTCTGCTTCTTGCGCAGGACGAGCAGCGCGATCAGCAGGATGAACCCGCCGACAAGGTACATGTCCAGCCAAGACATTCCGACCTCCCTCCTGCTGACGGTAAGACGACGGCGTCCTCTTGTTGACGGCTCGGGACTCGCCCCGCGGTCCCGCGGACCCAGATCATGGCGACTGGAAATTTCGGGCTTTAGCGTGCGACTGTCAAGGGCTTTTCCGCGCTGCGTGCTGCTGGCCATTGCGCTGCTCTTCGGGACGAGCGCCGGAGCGGCCGACCTCCTGAGCGGCATTGCCAAGGACGACGGTATGCGATTGCTGCAGACCTGTCGTGCTGCGCGCGCGCTGATGAACGGCGAGCAAGCCGACGCCGCGACCCGCGAGGACGCCGCGCTGTGCATCGGATTTCTGGAGGGTTTTGCCTGGGGGCACGGCTGGGCCGCGTGGCGCAGGGGCGAGGACATGTATTTCTGCCCGCCGAGAAAATTTTCCTGGCGCGATGCGGTGCCCGGAGTGATCGCATATCTCGAGGCGCATCCGGAGCGCCTGGAGTCGGAGGCGCATCTGCTCGCGTTTTCCGCGCTGTCCGAAGCATTTCCCTGTTCGCCGTGAGCGCCCGGATCGACGCCAGCGCGGCTGCATCGGCCCGGTCGGTGTACCGCCTTCGATGCGGATTCTAGGCGTGGACTTCACCAGTCGGCCGCGCGCGGCCAAGCCGATCGTGTGCGCCGAAGCGACGCTGGCGCGGCACGTCCTGAACGTGCACAGCGTGCGGCCGATACCAGATTTCGAGGGATTCGAGCGCCTGCTCGCGGAACCATGTCCCTGGGTCGGCGGTTTCGATTTTCCCTTCGGCTTGCCGCACGCGCTGGTCGCGCAGCTGGGCTGGCCACTCGATTGGCGCGGCTGTATCGCACGCCTCGCTCGGCTCGGGCGCGAGGAATTCCGCGCCGTGCTCGATATCGTGCGCGTCGCACGTCCCGCGGGAGCGAAGTATCTGCATCGGGCCACGGACGTCCCGGCCGGATCGTCCAGCCCGATGAAGCTCGTCAATCCGCCGGTTGCGCTCATGCTCTTCGAGGGCGCGCCCCGTCTGGCACGAAGCGGCGCGACGGTGTTTCCCTGCCGGGCCGGCGATCCCGGGCGCGTCGCGCTGGAGGCTTATCCGGGAATGCTGGCGCGCAGCATCACGCGACGCAGCTACAAGGCGGACGAGAAAGCGAAGCAGACGCCCGCGCGCCGTCATGCCAGGCGATGCATTGTGCATGCCCTGGTCACGGAAGCCCGGGCGCGGCTGGGCTTCTCGATTTCGCTTCCGGAGGCGGTGCGGCGTGCGGCTCTGGCCGACGGCGGCGGTGACGTGCTCGATGCAATCCTGTGCGCGGCGCTGGCGGCGTGGGGTTGCCTGCGCAGGCGCCGCCGCTACGGCATGCCGGAACATGCCGATTCCCTGGAAGGCTGGATCGTCGGCGCGGGAGAGATCGGCTGTCGAGCGCAGATGCCGATCGGCGATCGGCCCAAGTCACATGCTGCAA
>DASRFY010000020.1:0-15969 GCA_035651315.1 Burkholderiales bacterium | reverse complement strand
TTGGATGCGACCCGGAGCGCTCGCAAAGCACGCCGGTCAGACGCGCTCGCATGCCCGCCTCCGCGGTCACATCCCGCAAGCGGGTCCCTGTTCCGCGCTCCGGCGTGCGTTGCATCCATCCGCACCTGGCGTAACGCGCGTGGTGGGACTTGTGCAGAGCTTCCCTAGGCATTCTCCAGGACGATGCCTTCAATGATGTTGGCGACGTCCTGGCAACGGTCGGTCACGCCCTCGAGCAGCTCGTAGATGGCGCGCAGCTTGATCACCTGACGCACGTCCGGCTCGTCGCGGAACAGCTTGGCCATCGCCGCTCGCATCACGTGGTCGGCTTCCGATTCCAGCCTGTCGAGCTCGCCGCACAGGGACAGGATGCGACGCGCATGCTCCAGGTTGGAAAGCAAGCCGACCGTCTCGTGGACCTTCTCGGCGCAACTGACGCAGATGTCGGCGAGCCGAATGGCCTCCGTAGTGACCGCGCGCACGTCGTACAGATATATGGAATGCGCGCAATCCTCGATCAGGTCGAGAATGTCGTCCATGCGCGTGATGAGCCGGTGGATGTCCTCGCGGTCGATGGGAGTGATGAAGGTCTTGTGCAGCAGCTCGATCGCGTTGTGGGTGATCTTGTCGGCCTTCTTCTCCAGCGTTTCGATCGTCGTCATGCGGCGCTCGAGATCGTCGAAGCTGGACATCAATGCGGCGAGCTCTCTCGCGCCTTGGGCAACCTGTTCTCCGTGCTCGACGAAAAGATCGAAGAAGCGCCCCTCCGTGGGCATGAAACGGGCGAACATGTTATTTGTCTCCCTGTGGTGGAGAATCCCGGACCGGGCCGCGCGCGACGCGGGTTGCGTCGCCGCCGGCCCTGCGTTTTTTGGAGTGGAATTCTATAGTCTTGCGGCGCGGTCTGTCACAGGACCTGCATAATTCTTCCAAAATAGAGTCATGATCGGACTTGTTCAGCGCGTATCGCGCGCGCAGGTGGAGATCGACGGCGAGGTCGTCGGGCAGATCGGGCCGGGGATCCTGGCGCTGGTATGCGCCGAGCGGGGCGACACGCCGGCCGAGGCCGACCGCTTGCTCGAGCGCCTGCTCGCCTGCCGCGTATTCCCGGACGAGGACGGCCGGATGAATCTGGATCTCGCGGAAGTCGGCGGCAGTCTGCTGCTCGTCCCGCAGTTCACGCTGGCGGCGGATACGCGCAGGGGCAATCGCCCGAGCTTCACGCCCGCCGCACCGCCGGAGGAAGGCCGAAGGCTGTTCGATCACTTTCTGGCACGGGCGCGCACTCTGCATTCGCCGGTTGCCGCCGGAAAGTTCGGCGCGCACATGCAGGTCTCGCTCACCAATGACGGTCCGGTGACGCTGTGGCTCAGAGTCGAGCCCGCGACCTGAGTCCGGGCACGCGTCGCGGACGCATGTGAGAACACGCAGCTGGAAAGGATGGCGTCGCCCGCATGAAGATGAAACGCTGGCTGCTCATGGGATGCATGCTGCTCGCCGCGGGGGCCGCCCGCGGGGAAACGTCGCTGCTGGTGGTGAACTTCGAGCTGGTGGACGAGATGCACGACCCGCGCACCGCCGAAGCGGACGCCGCCCGGATCGAGCGCAGCGGCCCCATGTTGCGCGAGGCGCTCGGCGGCTGCACGGCAGTGCGCGTATTCGGGCCGGAAAAAGCGGAGGAAGCGATCCGGCGCGCGGCAAAGCAGAACGCCTATCTCTACCGCTGCAACGGCTGCGCCCAGGACATCGGCACCGCGGCAGGCGCGGACGCAGTGATGTTCACCTGGGCGCAGAAAGTCAGCAATCTGATTCTCAACCTGAATGCGGAAGCGCGCGACAGCCGCAGCGGCGCGGTCGCCTTCGCCCGTTCGGTGGACCTGCGCGGGGACACCGATCGCTCCTGGGCGCGGGGAATCGCGGCACTTGCCGCGCGAATCTGCAAAGCGGCGTCGCGCCGCGCAGCTTCGAGGTAGCTTTCACGTCGCGCGACCGCCCGAGGCAAGAGCGACTCGCGTGCCGTTACCGCGCCGGCGCGTCGCTCTCGAACTTGAGGTCGTTCGTATCGACCACTTCCGCGTGCAGCGCGCCCGTGGAGCCGGGGCGCACGGTGAAGCGGAACGCCGGATTTTCGCTGATGGAGAAATCGACGTCGGCCGCAAAAACCTGCTCGCCGTTGCGCGTCACCTTCACGCTCCGCACGTAATAGGCCGGGTCGTAGAATCGGGTCAACTGGTCCATCGCCAGGCCGGAGTTGTTCGGGTGACGGATCATGAGCAGCACCGGGATCGGCCTGCCCGCCGGTTGCGGACCGTCGACGCGCCACTTCATCTGGCCCAGCCCTTGAAGGCGCTCGGACAACTTTTTCCCCGCCGGTGCCGAGCATCCGCCCGCCGCCTTGACGAAGCGCTTGGCGAAGACGAGCGAACCGTCTTGCGCTTCCGCGATCGCCCGCACCCAGGTGTAGTCCTCGATGCGCACCCTGGTTTCCAGCTCCGTGCCGCCGCTCCCCGGGCCGAATTCAAAAATGCCGGCGATCGGCGAGGGATTCCTGTCGATCACGAGGTAGAGCTTGGCCGGCGCGGGCTCGCCCGGCAGCGGCTCGACCCGAACCGACAGCGGAACCGCCGCCGCATCCGCCGCGCGCGCCGGCAACGAAAATCGAATGCGCGTGCCGTCGTCCTCGACAAGGGAGCGGCCGCCGAACAGGTTCGCGCGCACCCTGGCCCAAATTTCATTGTCGGGGTTCTCGCGCTCGTCGGCGCCCCACGCCGCATGCGCGACCAGCGCCGCGAGCATCACGGAAAGCGCGCACTGCGTAAGCGCGGTTCTCATCGTCCTGGGCCGTCACTTCAGGAAGCAGGCCTGCGCCGCCTTCCTGTATGCATCGCGATAGGAGCGGGCGAGCTTTTGCGTCTGCTCGTTGTCGCGCAGGATGGCGCTGCGCTCGCCGGCGATGGTAATGGCCTTGGCCGCGGTCTGCGCCTCGACGAAGTCGTCGTAGCTGTACTGTTCGGCAAGGCGGTCGATGACGCACGAGCACTTGGTCCTCAGCTCGAACTCTCCGCCCTCATGATCACGCATGCACTCGAGCACGAACTCGACGCGATCCGAAGTCGGGTAGTCATGGGCGTAACACACGGGCGACGCGATCAGCGCCGTCGCGGCGACCACCAAGAAGCGAGCGGGAATCATCGGAATACCCCGGGATATTCGTCGGCAAGCCGGCGCGCGAGCACCGCGCTGAGCAACGTGAGTCTGGAGTACGCGCGCCGCGCAAGATCGGGATGCTGCGCACGCAATGAGGCGCGCACCACCTCCGACCAGGCGAGCGCGTGCGTGGGATCGCGCGCGACCGCATCCTGGAAGTCGGCCAGCGCGCTGCCCACGCGGTTGCGGACGGTGTCCACCTCGCCGCGCAGATAGGCGGGCTCGCCGTTGTCGGGCTCGTCCGCCTGCCATCGCGCGGCGAGCGCCCACAGATCGGCCCAGCGCTTTTCCGTCTCCAGCATGTTGGCGCGCAGAAAGTAGGGCAGCCGATCCGGCGGAAGGCTCCAGAACGGATCCTGCGCAATGTGCGCATCGACCGGCTCGTACTCGGCGCCGCTTTCGAGCAGATCGGCGATCCATTCCACGGGCAGCGCAAAGAACTGTGCGCCGGCCCCACGCATGCGAAACATGAGCACGCCGACGAGGCGGCCGTCGGCGTCGAAGAGGCCGCCCCCACTCGCGCCCGAGGTGAAGGCGGCGCTGCCCTGCACGACCAGGCCGCTGTCATATCGATGCAGCCGGGAAACCGCCCCGCGCGAGAGAAAGACGCCGCCGCCGGGGCCGAAACCGATCGCGGCGACATCCTCCCCGATCGCCAGCTGCGCCGTGTCGCGCAGCGCCGCCGGCGTGGCCTTGAGCCGCGGCACCATCAGCACGCACATATCGCGCTGCCCCGCCGCGACACGACCGGTGGCGCTCCAACGCTCGCCGGCATGAAGCACCGCGACTGCGCTCGCCTTGCGAACCACGTGGCAGGCGGTCACGACCCTGTCGCCGTCGATCGCGACCCCCGCTCCCAGCGAATAGCCGCCGTCGGCGCGGACGACCTCCACCTTCACCATGCTGTTCGTGGCAGCCGTCAGGTAGGCGCGATCGAAGGGCACGCCCCACGCCTGCGCGCACGCGCATCCGGTAACGAGGACGAGCGCGCGCAGGGCTGTCATGACGTCACACGCTCTGCGGATCAGCGGGCGATTTCTCCGCTGGCATCGACGACCGGGACATTGTATTCGCGCAGTACCTGCGCGATTTCGTCCCGGCTCGCCTCGAGCGCCTGCTGGATGCGGGAACGCCACTCGTTCTCCCCGCGCCGCACGCCCATCGAGATCGCGTAGTCGAATCGCACGCCGGGCTCGGACTTCAGCGGGAGGACCGCCAGCTCGACGCCGGGCACGCGCTTGGCGAAGAAGCCTCCGATCGGGCCCCAGACGATGGCAGCGTCGATCTTGCCCGCGGCGACGTCCTCGACGAGCTTGCCCGGATAGAAATCCGGATTGGCGTTCATGAGCCGGTAGGGTACGCCCTGGTCGACCAGGTCGTGCTTGAGCAGCCATCGCGTGGCCGGCGTGCGGTCGTAGATGCCGATCTTCAGCTGCGAAAGCACGGTGCGGTCCAGAGCGAGGAACTCATCCTCGGTGGCGGCAGTGATCTTGCGTTCCTTCGCGTAGACCAGGACGTAGGTCGAGCGATAGTAGGGCGCGGTGGCGCTGACCTGGTCCCAGTCCGCGGGCACGGAGGTCAACACGTCGCAGCGGTAATCCGACTGCCCGGGCAGCTTGTAGCGCAAGGTATTGCGCAGGACGTTCATCCGCATCGGGTAATAGTAGTACTCGAGCGGAAGATTGAGCCGCCTGGCGACGATCTCCGCCACCCGGTTCTCGAACCCCTCGCCCTTTTCGTCGGAGAAGGGCAGGTTGTTCGGATCGGCGCAGGCGCGAAGCGCCCGCGGCATGACGAAGCCGGAATCCTGCGCAAGCGCGCTCCCGCACGCGGCAAGCAGCGAGAGCGCGGCGACTGCTTTACTCGATGGGCTGAACATGCGCTTTCGTGATCGCGCCGTCGGAACGGCCCTTCAGGTAGGCGTACAACTGGTCGATGTTTCCCATGACCATCTTGCTGTTCTTCCACGACGGCATGCCCTTTTCCAGGCGGCCTTCGGTAATGGTCTTGACGAAATCTTCCTTGCTCAGCCGCTTCAGGCTGTCGATCAACGAGGGGCCGACGAGACCCTGCTGGTTGGCGCCGTGGCAGCGGTCGCAGGCTGCCGCGCGCCAGGCCTTGAAACCCTTCAGGGTCTGCGCATCGACCTTGTAGCCGTCAACTACGGTGTAGAGAGGTTTGCCGTCCGGACCCTTCTCGTCGGCGACCTTTTGTTCGGCGAGGCCGAGCGCCGGCAGAAGGAGAAGCAGCGCGGGCAGCAGGCGTGGAAACTTCATCGAGTACTCCAGGCACGATTTCAGACAGTAAAAAGGGGCATCCCGGCGATTTCGCCGGGATGCCGCAGATCCTACATCTTAGAGGATGGCAAGAACCTACTGGTTCGGGAGAGTGAACACGGTCAGGCTGCCGCCGAGGTCGGTGTACTGGGAAAGCTCCCGGTATCCGCCCACGGCGCCGAGGCCGTCGGTGTCCTTCTCGAGACCCGCCGCCAGGCCGATGCCGGCCCAGCCGCCGATGCCGGAGTAGACGCCGATGTATTGCTTGCCTTTGTGCATGTAAGTGAAGACGTTGCCGATGATGCCGGACGGCGTCTTGAACTTGAACAACTCCTTGTTGATGTTCTTCGCGTCGACGCACTTGAGGTAGCCCTCGAGCGTGCCGTAGCAGGCGAGTCCGCCGGCGGTCACCAGCGCGCCGCTCCACACCGAGAATTTCTCGGCCTTGGACTGGACGATCTTGCCGCTGCCCGCATCCCACACGATGAAGTTACCCATGTGCGTGCCACCCGGCGCCGGGAACATCGACAGCGTCGCGCCGACGTACGGCTGGCCCGCCGTGTACTCGACCTGGAACGGCTCGTAGTCCATGCAGACGTGGTTGGTCGGCACGTAGAAGTAGCCGTTCATCGGGTTGTACGCGGCCGGCTGCTCATCCTTCGTGCCGAGCGCGGCCGGGCAGACGCCCTTGGTGTTGACGTCGGGACCGTTCTGGTCGGTGCTGTACTTCGACACCACCTGCGGCCGGCCGGATTTCATGTCGACGTGGGTCGCCCAGTTCACCGCCGGGTCGTATTTCTGCGCCACCAGCAGCGCCCCGTTCACACGGTCGAGGGTATAGCCGAAGCCGTTGCGGTCGAAATGCACCAGCGCCTTGTGTCTCTTGCCCTTGACGGTCACGTCGGCGAGGATCATCTCGTTGATGCCGTCGAAATCCCACTCGTCGTGCGGCGTCATCTGGTAGACCCACTTCACCTTGCCGGTGTCGAGGTCGCGCGCCCAGATGCTCATCGACCAACGGTTGTCGCCGGGACGCTGTTTCGGATTCCAGGTGCTGGGGTTGCCGGAGCCGTAGTAGAGCAGGTTCAGCTCCTTGTCGTAGCTGTACCAGCCCCAGGTGGTGCCGCCCCCGGTCTTCCACTGATCGCCTTCCCAGGTCCCGAGCGAGGAGTTCTCGCCCACCGGCTGCACCGAGCCGTCGGTCCAGGTAGTGGTCTTCTGCGGATCGATCAGCGTGTCTTCGTCCGGGCCCATGCTGTAGCCGCGCCACACCATCTCGCCGGTCTTGATGTTGTACGCGCTGATATAGCCGCGCACGCCCCATTCGCCGCCGGAGATGCCGGTGATGACCTTGTCGCCGAAGACATGCGGAGCGTTGGTGTTCACCGCGCCGACCGACGGGTCGCCGTTGACGACCGACCAGACGACCTTGCCGGTCTTGGCGTCGAGCGCGACCAGGTTCGTGTCGGCCTGCTGCAGGAAGATCTTCCCGTCACCGTAGGACAGGCCGCGGTTGACGGTGTCGCAGCACATCTGCGGAATGACGGCCGGGTCCTGCTTCGGCTCGTATTTCCACACGATCTTCTGCGTGTTCAGATCCATCGCGAACACCTTGTTGGGAAACGGCGAGTGGATGTACATCATGTCGCCGATCACCAGCGGTGAACCCTCGTGACCGCGCAGGACGCCGGTCGAGAAGGTCCAAGCGACCTGCATCTTGCGTACGTTGCCGGTGTTGATCTGCTTGAGAGTGCTGAAGCGGTGGTTGTAGTTGTCGCCCGCCGGCATCGCCCAGTTGCCCGGATTCGACGCGGCTCTGTCCAGGGCCTCGTCGGCCGCGGCGAACCCTGGCGCCGTAAGCGCGCACGCCACCGCGGCGAGGTTTAAGAACCGTATTGCTTTCTTCATTGCGTACTCCTCTCCATGATCATGGTTCTGTTTTCCGAACCGGGGCTCCGTTGACTCGAGGCCGTCGCCCTGGCGGATTGCGTGAACGCAGATAACGCAAATACGGAAACGTCGTATGAAAACAGCCGGAACTCCTCCCGACCGCGGCAGCCCTTCGTCAGGACCGTCGATCAACCCCGCATGTCAGCACGCGGAGTTTTCATGTTGTGTATTTATTACCGCCTTCGCCGCGCTCGCTGTCAAGAGTTTGCACGCACATTTGCGCGCGGAGCGCATTTGCGCAATGCATCATGTCTCATTTCGATACAAGGGAACGCGTTTTGCGGCAGTGGCACATGATTAGGACCCGCGGCAATTCGAGGAAATTCCGTCCGGCGCGTAGCTGCGCGAATGTACAACCGCGATGCGCTTCACGCCATCGATATCGCGATCTCGGCGGATCCGCGCCGCGGGCGATTACGGAATGCAACAACGGATCGCGCCGATGTTGCCGCTGCGCCGGAAATCGAGACGACGGCAACGAAGCGAGCGCTGCGACCGTTCGGTCGCGCGCGGCGGGCGACGATCGGGACTGCATCGATGAACTCAGCCGCCGGGCCAGAGCTTGAGGAAGGCGCGCCCCTCTTCGAGCATGAAGGCCTTGAACGCCTGCGCCGCGGGCGACAGGCGCTTGTCCTTCAGATGCACCACGTGCCATTGCCGCAGAACCGGGAGCCCTTCCACCTTCAGCATCACGAGCTGGCCGGTGGCGAGCTCGAGCCCGATCGTGTGCTGGGAGATGAAGCTCACGCCCATGCCCGCCATCACCGCCTGCTTGATGGTTTCGTTGCTGTCCATCTCCATGTCTATCCTGAACTGCAGGCCGCGCTCGCGGAAGAAATGCTCCATCGCCGAGCGCGTTCCCGATCCAGGTTCGCGCACCAGGAACGGCTGCTGCGCCACGGTCTTCAGCGCAACGCGCTTGCGCGCCGCGAGCGGATGTCCGGGCGCCGAAATGATCACCAGCGGATGACGCGCGAAGACTGCGGCTTCGGCCTCCAGCGCCCGCGGCGGCTGCCCCATGATCGCCAGGTCCACTTCGTTGGCGGTGAGGTGCTGGACCACCGCTTCCCGGTTGTTCACCGCGAGCTTCATCCCCACGTCCGGATGCCGCTCGCGGAACAGCGCGATCAGCTTCGGCGCGAAATACTTCGCCGTGCTGACCACCGCGATGGTGATGCGGCCTCCCGTCAGGCTCTTCAGGGCAACGAGCGCGTCCTCCGCGTTCCGGATCGCGAGCAGCGCCTGCTGCGCGTGCCGCAGCACCTCCTCTCCCGCCTGCGTGAGATGCAGGCGCCTGCCCAGGCGATCGAATAGCGGCAGCCCGGCGCTGCCCTCGAGCTGCCGGATCTGCATCGACACCGCGGGCTGGGTGAGATGCAGCTCCTCGGATGCGCGCGAAAAACTGAGATGGCGCGCGGCGCAGGCGAAGATCTGCAACTGCCGCATCGAGATGTTGCGCATTCCAGGCATAAACGGACCTTATGGAATTGATAAGAAAAAATGAATTTAGCTTATGTTGACCGCCGGGTACAGTCGGCACCGTGTGCGCAGCCACAGCCCGTAACGAGGAGGAGAGCATGAACCATCCCGCGGCCGCAGCCGCCGTCGCCAGCACCGCGGAGCGTTACCGCTCCGGCGTGATCCCCTACAAGCGCATGGGATATTGGGAGCCGGACTACCTCCCCTCCGATACCGACGTCATCGCGCTGTTCCGAATCACCCCGCAGGAGGGCGTCGAGCCCGAAGAGGCCGCGGCGGCGGTCGCCGGCGAGTCTTCCACCGCGACCTGGACCGTGGTGTGGACCGACCGTCTCACCGCCTGCGAACGCTACCGGGCGAAGGCGTACCGGGTCGATCCGGTGCCGGGCACCGGCCCCGGCAGCGGCACGGCGCAGCAGTACTTCGCCTACATCGCCTACGACCTCGACCTGTTCGAGCCTGGCTCGATCGCCAATCTCACCGCGTCGATCATCGGCAACGTGTTCGGCTTCAAGGCGATCAAGGCCCTGCGCCTGGAGGACATGCGCATTCCGACCGCGTACATGAAGACCTTCCAGGGGCCGCCGACCGGCATCGTCGTCGAGCGCGAGCGCCTGGACAAGTTCGGCCGCCCGCTGCTCGGCGCGACCACCAAGCCGAAGCTCGGGCTCTCGGGCAAGAACTACGGGCGCGTGGTGTACGAGGCGCTGAAGGGCGGACTCGACTTCGTCAAGGACGACGAGAACATCAACTCGCAGGCCTTCATGCACTGGCGCGACCGTTTCCTGTTCTGCATGGAAGCGGTGAATCGCGCCTCTGCCGAAACGGGCGAGGTCAAGGGCCATTACCTCAACGTCACCGCGGCGACCATGGAGGACATGTACGAGCGCGCGGAATTCGCGAAGGACCTGGGCTCGGTCATCGTCATGATCGACCTCGTGATCGGCTACACCGCCATCCAGAGCATGGCGAAGTGGGCGCGCAGGAACGACATGATCCTGCACCTGCATCGCGCCGGTCACAGCACCTACACGCGCCAGAAGTTGCACGGCGTGAGCTTCCGCGTCATCGCCAAGTGGATGCGCATTGCGGGCGTGGACCACATCCACGCCGGCACCGTGGTCGGCAAGCTCGAGGGCGACCCGAACGTGATCCGCGGCATCTACGACACGCTGCGCGAGACGCGCACCCGCGCAAAT
Organism: Burkholderiales bacterium; assembly: GCA_035651315.1. Taxonomy (GTDB): domain Bacteria; phylum Pseudomonadota; class Gammaproteobacteria; order Burkholderiales; family Eutrophovitaceae; genus DASRFY01. The sequence continues at coordinate 5,858 of DASRFY010000020.1, read as the reverse complement.
CTGCAGCACGGGCTGTTCTTCGACCAGGACTGGGCCGGACTGGCGCGGACGATGCCGGTCGCATCCGGCGGCATCCACGCCGGACAGATGCATCAGCTGCTCACATATCTCGGCGAGGACACGGTGCTGCAGTTCGGCGGCGGGACCATCGGCCACCCGATGGGCATCCAGGCCGGCGCGCAGGCGAACCGCGTGGCGCTGGAGGCGATGGTCAAGGCCAGAAACGAAGGGCGCGACGTCTGGAACGAAGGTCCGGACATCCTCGAGCAGGCGGCACGCTCCTGCAAGCCGCTCAAGGCCGCCCTCGACACCTGGAAAGACGTGAGCTTCGAGTACACGTCCACCGACACGGTGGACTTCGTCGCGACGCCGACCGCGGCCTGAACCGATTTCCAAAGCCACAGAGGCACAGAGACACAGAGAACCCAGCGCCTTCACTGTCCGAACACCGCACGCGGCGCGCGAGCCTTTTCCCTCCCCGGCCCGACGTACCGGGTGCCATTCGCGGTGAATTCCTCTGGTCCTTCTCTGTGCCTCCGTGCCTCTGGGGTGAAGTTTCCTACACGGAGGAGACCATGAGAATCACGCAGGGCGCTTTTTCCTTCCTGCCGGACCTGACCGACGGGGAAATCCGGCGTCAGGTCGAATATGCGCTGGCGCAGGGCTGGGCGCTGTCGGTCGAGCATACCGACGATCCGCATCCGCGCAACGTGTACTGGGAGATGTGGGGCATTCCGATGTTCGACCTGCGCGACGCCGCGGGCGTGATGCGGGAAGTCGTGGCCTGCCGCGAGGCGCATCCCGATCGCTACATCAAGGTGAACGCCTTCGATTCCACGCGCGGCTGGGAGACGGTGCGGCTGTCGTTCATCGTCAACCGCCCGCGCGAGGAGACGCGCTTCGCCCTCGAGCGCCAGGAGATCGGCGGACGGATGCAGCGCTACAGCATCCTCAGCAGCGCGGCGCAGCGCCTGCTCGATCGGGGCTGAGAGGGCGCCGCCATGGCGGGACATCGAATTGCCGCGAGCATCCTGTCCGCCGACTTCGCGCGGCTGGGAGAGGAAGTCGAGCACGTGGTGCGCGCCGGCGCCGACTTCATCCATTTCGACGTGATGGACCGCCACTACGTGCCGAACCTCACTTTCGGGCCGATGGTGTGCGAGGCGATCCGTCCCCTGACCCTGGCGCCCATCGACGTGCATCTGATGGTGACGCCGGTCGACGCGATGGTGGCGGACTTCGCGCGCGCCGGGGCCAACCTGATCAGCTTCCACCCGGAGGCGGTGGACCACGTCGACCGCACCATCGACCTCATCCACGACTGCGGCTGCCGCGCCGGCCTGGCGCTGAATCCGGCCACGCCGCTCGCCTGGCTCGATCACGTGCTCGGCAAGATCGAGCTGGTCCTGGTCATGACGGTCAATCCCGGGTTCGGCGGCCAGAAGTTCATCCGCGGCAGCCTCGCCAAGATCCGCGACACCAGAAAGCGGATCGAGGCCTGCAACGGCGACGTCTTGCTGGAAGTCGACGGCGGCGTCACCGTCGACAACATCGCGGACATCGCTGCTGCCGGCGCCGACACATTCGTCACCGGTTCCGCGCTGTTCAAGTCCGCGGACTACGGGAGGACGATCGGCGCGATGCGCGCCCGCGTCGCCGCAGCCGGCATGCCGGGATGCGGCTTGATCGAGGCCGCGTCATGAACATGAGCGAGACCCAGGCGTTGCCGCGGGCTGGATCCGAAACGGAACTGCGCGTCGACCTGGCCGCACTGCTGGCCGAGTCGCAGGTGCAGCCGGTGCTCGACGAGCTCGACCGCGAGCTGGTCGGATTGGCGCCGGTGAAAACGCGCATCCACGAGATCGCCGCCCTTCTGCTCGTCGAACGGGCGCGCCAGCGGCTGCAATTGTCGGCCGGCGCGCCGTCCCTGAACATGTGCTTCACCGGCAATCCCGGCACCGGCAAGACCACGGTGGCGCTGCGCATGGCGCAGGTCCTCCATCGCCTCGGCTATCTGCGCAAGGGCCAGCTCGTTACCGCCACCCGCGACGACCTGGTGGGACAGTACGTCGGCCACACCGCGCCGAAGACGCGCGAGATGCTCAAGAAGGCCATGGGCGGGGTGCTGTTCATCGACGAGGCGTATTACCTGTACCGCCCGGAGAACGAGCGCGACTACGGCCAGGAGGCGATCGAGATCCTGCTGCAGGCGATGGAGGGAAGCCGGGACGACCTGGTGGTGGTCCTCGCCGGCTACAAGGACAGGATGGACGTCTTCTTCCGCAGCAACCCGGGAATGTCCTCCCGCATCGCCCATCACATCGACTTCCCCGATTACACGGACCAGGAACTGCTCGCCATCGCCGAGCTGATGCTCGAGCGCATGCACTACCGGCTCCGCCCGCCGGCGCGCGAGGCGCTGGAACGCTACATCGAACGGCGCCGCGCACAGCCGCATTTCGCCAACGCGCGCTCGATGCGCAATGCGCTCGACCGCGCCCGGCTGCGGCAGGCGAACCGGCTGTTCGCACGCATGGGCGAACCGCTCGGCCGCGACGATCTGATGACCATCGATGCGCAGGACATCCTGCGCAGCCGGGTGTTCAGAAGCTGAACGGCGCCGAGCCGGCACGCAAAACAGTCGGCCGCGCGGCGGAACGGGAAAGCCACAAGGAGGAGACCGATGTACCAGGGCAGGATCACGCTCGACAAGTTCGTCATCGAGGAGCAGCGGCGCGCGGTCCGCGCGAAGGGCGAGAACGGGCTGGGCGCGCTGCTCAACGACCTGGTGGCCGCCTGCAAGGCGATCGCCATCACGATCTCGCGAGGCGCGCTCGCCGGCGCGCTCGGCAGCGCGGGACGCTCCAACGCGCAGGGCGAGGAGCAGAAGAAGCTCGACGTGCTGGCAAACGAGGTCATGCTGCGCTACTGCGAGTGGGGCGGTCGCGTCGCGGGCATGGTCTCCGAGGAGCAGGAAGACGTCTATCGCATCCCGGCGCAGTATCCGCGCGGCGACTACCTGCTCGCCTTCGATCCGCTCGACGGCTCGTCCAACATCGACGTGAACATCTCCGTCGGGACGATTTTCTCGATCCTGCGCGCACCGGCGTCCGCGTGCGCAGCGCGTTCCGGGGCGAAGTCCTCGAGACCCGGCCGATCCTCCTCCGGCGGCCGGGAGGACGGATGCCGGGCGAGCGCGGAGCACTTTCTCCAGCCGGGAACGAGGCAGGTCTGCGCCGGCTACGCGATCTACGGCCCGGCGACCATGCTGGTGCTCAGCTTCGGCCGCGGCGTGCACGGCTTCACGCTCGACCGCGACATCGGCGAATTCGTACTCACGCATCCCGATCTCAGGATTCCGGCCGAGACGCGCGAATTCGCGGTGAACGCCTCGAACGAACGCTTCTGGGAGGCGCCGGTCAGGCGCTACGTCTCCGAATGTCTCGCCGGCCGCAACGGTCCGCGCGGCAAGGATTTCAACATGCGCTGGATCGCCTCGCTGGTGGCAGAAGTGCATCGCATCCTGATGCGCGGCGGACTGTTCATGTATCCGCGCGACACCAAGGACCCGTCGCGCGCCGGCCGGCTGCGTCTGCTCTATGAAGCCAATCCGATGGCGCTGATCGTCGAGCAGGCGGGCGGCGGCGCCAGCACGGGGCGCGACCGCATCCTCGACCTCGTGCCGAACGGGCTGCACCAGCGCGCGCCGCTGATTCTGGGCTCGCGCAGCGAGGTCGAGCGCGTCGTCGCCTATTACCGCGAGCACGAACTCGGCATCGACCGGCCGTTCAGCTCGCCGCTGTTCAACACCCGGTCGCTGTACATGCAGGCCGGCGCCTCGGCCTGAACCACGCGGAGGAAGTCATGACCATCGCACACCCGATCATTGCGATCACGGGCTCCTCGGGCGCCGGCACGACCTCGGTGACGCGGACCTTCCAGCACATATTCCGCCGCGAGAAGATCAACGCCTGCACCGTCGAGGGCGACGCCTTCCACCGTTACGACCGCGAGGCCATGAAGAAGGCGATGGCGGAGGCCGCCAAGCGCGGCAATCACCACTTCAGTCACTTCGGGCCGGAGGCCAACCTGTTCGAAGAACTGGAGGCGCTGTTTCGCGAGTACGGGGAGTCGGGCAGCGGCAAGGTGCGCAAGTACCTGCACGACGAACAGGAGGCGGCGCCGTTCGGGCAGAAGCCCGGCACCTTCACGCCGTGGACGCCGGTCCCGCAGGGCACCGAGCTGCTGTTCTACGAGGGGCTGCACGGCGGCGTGGTCGCCGATCACGTGGACGTCGCCCGCCACACCGATCTGCTGGTCGGCGTGGTGCCGATCATCAACCTCGAATGGATCCAGAAGCTGCACCGCGACAAGTCGCTGCGCGGTTACTCCACCGAGGCGGTGGTCGACACCATCCTGCGGCGCATGCCGGACTACGTGAACTACATCTGCCCGCAGTTCTCGCGCTCCCATATCAACTTCCAGCGCGTGCCCACGGTGGACACCTCGAATCCGTTCATCGCCCGCACCATACCCACCAATGACGAGAGCTTCATCGTGATCCGGTTCCGCAACCCCAAGGGCATCGACTTTCCCTACCTGCTGACGATGCTGCACGACTCGTTCATGTCGCGGCCCAACAGCATCGTCGTGCCGGGCGGAAAGATGGAGCTCACGATGCAGCTCATCTTCACGCCGATGATCCTGCAGATCATGGACCGCAAGCGGCGGACTGTGGTGCCCGCGCCGGCGCGCGAGGCCGTGCCCGCCTGAGCGCAATCGCCAATCGGAAAGAACGATCCAACCCGGAGGAACTGAATCATGGCCCTGATCTCTCTGCGTCAGCTTCTCGATCATGCCGCCGAGCACGGCTACGGCGCGCCCGCGCAGGGGCGGAGCAGTGCCTGCGCGCCTCGGGCGCGTAGGTGCGACCCCCGCAGCGGGCGGTGGCACGCTGTAGCGGAGGACTAGATCGATGGCACTTGTTTCGCTGCGACAGCTTCTGGACCATGCCGCCGAGCACGGCTACGGCGCGCCCGCGGAGGGGTGGAGCAGTGCCTGCGCGCGCCGTAGGCGCAGGTGCGACCCCCGCAGCGGGCGGTGGCACGCCGTAGCGGAGGACTAGATCGATGGCACTTGTTTCGCTGCGACAGCTTCTGGACCACGCCGCCGAGCACGGCTACGGCGTGCCCGCATTCAACGTCAACAACCTGGAACAGATCCAGGCCATCATGCAGGCCGCGCACGCCTGCGATGCTCCGGTGATCCTGCAGGCTTCCGCGGGCGCGCGCAAATACGCCGGCGAGCCCTTCCTGCGCCATCTCGTCCTGGCCGCGGCGGAGATGTATCCCGACATTCCGATCGTGCTGCATCAGGATCACGGCGCCAGCCCGGCCGTATGCCAGGCCTCCATCCGCTCCGGATTCACCTCGGTGATGATGGACGGCTCGCTCAGGGAGGACATGAAGACGCCGTCGAGCTACAAGTACAACATCGAGGCGACCTCGCGCGTCGCGGAGATGGCGCACGCGGTGGGCGTCTCGGTCGAGGGCGAGCTCGGCTGCCTCGGTTCGCTGGAATCCGGCACCGCGGGCGAGGAGGACGGCTCCGGTGCGGCGGGGAAGTTGAGCCACGACATGCTGCTCACCGATCCGGAGCAGGCGGAGGAGTTCGTGAACTGGACCGGGGTGGACGCGCTCGCGGTCGCGATCGGGACTTCGCACGGCGCCTACAAGTTCAGCCGCAAGCCCACCGGCGACATCCTGGCGATCGAGCGCATCCGGGAGATCCACCGCCGCATCCCCGACACCCACCTGGTGATGCACGGCTCGTCCTCGGTGCCGCAGGACTGGCTGCAG
>DASRFY010000019.1:0-3326 GCA_035651315.1 Burkholderiales bacterium | reverse complement strand
ACGACGACAGGCCCTTGCCGTCGACTTCCTGGCGGAAGTTGTCCATCTGCTCGTCGGTGAGGCGTCCCAGCATGTGGGCGCGCGCGTAAACCCCCGGCGCCGAGTGGCCCTGGAAGAAGACCAGGTCGCCGCCGTTATTCTCCGACGGCGCGTGCCAGAAGTGATTGAAGCCGACGTCGTACAGCGTGGCCGCCGAGGCGAAGCTCGCGATGTGGCCGCCCACATTGGTGTGCTTGTTCGCGCGCACCACCATCGCGGCCGCGTTCCACCGCACGTAGGAGCGGATGCGGTGCTCGATCTCGTGATCGCCGGGCGACCTCTCCTCCTGCCCCGGCGGAATGGTGTTGATGTACGCCGTGTTCGCGCTGTACGGCAGGTAGGCGCCGCTGCGGCGCGCTTTCTGGATCAGTTGCTCGAGGATGTAATGCGCCCGCTCCGGACCCTCGTGCCGGAGAACGCCGTCGAGCGCGTCGAGCCATTCCAGTGTTTCCTGCGGATCGTGGTCCGGAAGTGCCGCCATGAGATCTCCACCCTTTGTAAGGCTTATCGAGAACGCCGGTCGGCGCGTTTTTGACGCGCCGCCGCATCGAAAAAATTATATCACTCGGCATCGCGCAGACCCTGGCCCCAAGCTGGCGATTTGCCAGTCTGCGGGCATAGGACCGATGCGCCGAAGCGGGACAATCGTGGCGCTTATTTCTTCGCCGGTGGGATGCGGCCCAGCAGGTAGAACTCCTCGTTCGCGCGCATGTCGATCAGGTGCGCCATCCGGTTCGAGAGCGCGAACAGCGCGGTGATCGCGCCGATGTCCCAGATGTCCTCGGCGGAGAAACCGTGTGCGCGAAGCCGCTCGTAATCCTCCTCGATCATCGCCTCGGGTGCGCGGGCGAGCTTGCAGGCGAAGTCCAGCATCGCTCGCTGCCGCGGCGTGATGTCGGCCTTGCGGTGGTCGACCGCGACCTGGTCCGCAAGGTAGGGATTCTTGGCGTAGATGCGCAGGATCGCGCCGTGCGCGATCACGCAATACGGGCAGCGGTTCAGGCCGCTGGTGGCGACCACGACCATTTCCTTCTCCGCCTTCGACAATCCCGACTCGCGCAGCATCAGCGCGTCGTGATAAGCGAAAAAGGCGCGAAACTCGTCGGGACGGTGCGCGAGCGTCAGGAACACGTTCGGAATGAAGCCCGCTTTGTCCTGGACTTCGAGCATCTTCGCGCGGATGTCCTGCGGCAGCTCTTCGAGCTTCGGCACGGGGTACTTGCTGATCGGTTGCGCTGTCATCGGCGTTTCGTTACGGAAGAATTAACCACAGAGACACAGAGAAGAGTCAAGACAAGATCACACCACCAAGGCACGAAGACACCAAGAGAAACAGATCTTGGAATCGATTTTGCCGTTCTTGGTGCCTTGGTGTCTTGGTGGTCAACCTGTTTTTTGCTGTGATCTCTCGGCGGTGAAGCCTTTCAGTCGTACTTGCGCAGGTCCTCGATCACCTTGCCGTCGTTGGGCAGCGAGCCCGGGGGGACGAGCTTCACATCGCCGCGCAGCTTGCTGACTTCACGGATGGTGTTGCCGATCGCCTGCGCCAGCGTCGCGCTGTCGCCGCGGACTTCGCAGGCGAGCGTCATGCGGTCGTTCTTCTGTTCGTCGTGCTCGACGGTGAGCCTGGCCTTGACGATCTCCGGATGGCGCTTCAGGACCTGGTCGATCTGCGACGGGTGGACGAACATGCCTTTGACCTTCGTCGTCTGGTCGGCGCGGCCCATCCAGCCCTTGATGCGCAGGTTGGTGCGGCCGCACGGGCTCGCCCCGGGGAGCAGGGCGGAGAGGTCTCCGGTGCCGAAGCGCAGCAGCGGATATTCGGGGCAGAGATTCGTCACCACCACTTCGCCGACTTCGCCTTCGGCCACCGGTTCGGCTGCGCCCGGCCGCACGATCTCGAGGATCACGCCCTCGTCGACCACCATCCCCGCCAGCGGCTGGGTCTCGTACGCGATCAGACCGAGGTCCGCGGTGCCGTAGCATTGCCGCACCGCGATGCCCCGCGCCGACAGCCAGTCGCGCACGGCGGGCAGCAGCGCCTCGCCGGACACCAGCGCCTTGCGCAGGCTCGATACGTCCGCCTTCAGCTCGTCCGCCTTTTCCAGAATGATCTTGAGAAAGGACGGCGTGCCCGCGTAGCAGGCGGGCTTCAGATCCGCGATCGCCTGCACCTGCATCTCGGTCTGGCCCACGCCGGCCGGGAATACCGCGCAGCCGATCGCCTGCGCGGCGAGATCGATCATGAATCCGGCGGGGGTGAAGTGGTACGAGAACGCGTTGTGCACGAGGTCTCCGGCGCGAAAGCCCGCCGCCCACAGGGCGCGGCCGAAGCGCCAGAAGTCTCCCTTGCCGCCCTGCGGATCGTAGATCGGGCCGGGCGAGGAGAACACGTGCCCCAGTTTCCCGCTCGGCACGGTCGTCATGCCGCCGAACGGCGGATCCTGCCTCTGCAGCGAGGCGAGATCCGACTTGCGCGTAACCGGAAGCCTGGCGAGCGCGCTGCGGTCGCGGATCGATTGCGGGTCGACATCCCTGAGCAACGACGCGAAGTACGGCGCGTGCGCCTTTGCGTACGCGATATGTCCGGGCAGCGCGGAAAACAGCGCGCGCTCGCGCGCTTCCGGGTCGCGGGTTTCGAGGTCGTCGTAATAGTCGGGCATGGTGAATTAACCGCAGAGGCACAGAGACACAGAGAAGATCAAAAACAGGTTAACCACCAAGACACAAAGGCACCAAGAAGAGCAGAACACGAATTGGGATTTCCTTCGTGTCTTGGTGCCTTGGTGGTAAGCATTCGTTCTTGAATTTCCCTGGGTCTCCGTGGTGAATCGGTTTCAGGCGAGCCAGCGCTTGCGGCGGCGATAGTGCTTCGCGTCGCGGAAGCTCTTGCGTCCGGAAGCGGACAGCCCGAGGTAGAACTCCTTGACGTCCTCGTTGTTGGCGAGATCGGGGGCGGGGCCGTCCATCACCACCCTGCCGTTCTCGAGGATGTAGCCGTATTCCGCGTACTTCAGGGCGATGTTGGTGTTCTGCTCCGCGACCAGGATGCTCACCTTCTCCTTCCGGTTGAGGTCGCCGACGATCTGGAAGATCTCCTCCACCACCTGCGGGGCGAGGCCCATCGACGGCTCGTCGAGCAGGATCATCCGCGGTCGCGCCATGAGCGCGCGACCCAGCGCGGTCATCTGCTGTTCGCCGCCCGAGGTATAGCCGGCAAGACTGGCGCGGCGCTGTTTCAGCCGCGGGAAATAGGCGTAGACCTTGTCCATGTCGCGCTTGATCGC
>DASRFY010000018.1:0-2036 GCA_035651315.1 Burkholderiales bacterium | reverse complement strand
TATATCGAGAGCTTCAACGGGCGCTTCCGCGATGAATGCCTGAACGAGCACTGGTTCATCACGATGGCGCACGCGCGCTCGACGATCGAAGCTTGGCGCGTCGAATACAACACCGAGCGCACGCACAGCTCGCTTGATGATCAAACACCTGAAGAGTTCAGAGATGCGCACGCTTCTCGGCGTTCCGCCGATCGCGTGCGCGAAACCCTAGAAAACCCCGTATCTTTAACCCCGGACTCCACTTCGATTCCGTACTAAATCGGGGGGCACGTCAGTTTGGCCAAACATGTCAGGTCAGGTGGATTGGCGAAGCGGCGGTCGTACGCCGATTCCGGCGGCCACGGCTCCGCAGGACAGCAGCACGGCAGACATCAGAAACACGCTCTGGATACCCAGCATTCCGTGGTCGGCCATCAGCGCACCGAACAGCGCCACACCGATGCCGCCTGCCGCCTGCCGCACGGTGTTGAGAACACCAGAGGCGACGCCCGAACGAGATCGCGGAACGGTCGACAGCAGCGCGGTTGTCATCAGGGGAACTGCAAGGCCGAGGCCCGCGGGGATCATGACAAGACCCGGTAACATCGACGCGTAGGGCGTCGTCGAGTCGAGATACCGCAGCAGCCAAAAGCCCACGCCTCCGAAGAGTAGTCCCAGGGCCATCGGCAAGCGCAGACCGAGCCAGCGGCCGATCGGACCCGCAGCGAGATTGGCGAGCCCGAGCGCGATCGGGAGCGGCAGGAAAGCGAGGCCGGCCGCCATAGGAGAATAGCCGCGGATCTGCTGCAGATAGAGACCGAGCACGAAGATCGCACCATAGAGCGTGAGATTGATGACGAAGCCGACAAGCGTAGCCGCGCTGAATGTCGGGTCGCGGAAGAAGCCAAGCGGCAGCATCGGGTCCGCGCCTCGCGCCTCGACTGTCACGAAGGCTATGCCGCAAATCACGGCAACTCCCAAGCCGGACGACACGAGAGGCGCAGTGAAGCCGAGCCGCCCGCCCTCGATCACCGCGCCGGTTAGGCTGACGAGCGTCAGCAGTGCGAGGACCTGCCCCACTGGGTCGAACCCGCTTCCCGTCGGCGGCGTCTCGGCCACGACACGTCGCGTGAGCCAGATGCCGGCCACGCCGATCGGCACGTTGATGAAAAAGATGCTACGCCACCCCAGCGTGTCGATCAGGATGCCGCCCAGCACCGGCCCGGCGGACAGGGCCAGGCTCGCCGCTGCCGTCCACAGGCTTATCGCACGTCCGCGGGCGGCTGCATCATTGCCGCAGGCGTGCACCAACAGGGTCAGCGAACAGGGCACGAGAAGCGCGGCTCCCACTCCCTGAATAGCTCGCGCCGCGATCAACACGGCGACTCCCGGGGCGAGGCCGCAGCCGAGCGACGCCAGCACAAACAGCGCGAACCCGCCAATGTACGCTCGGCGCGCACCAATCCTGTCGCCGAGCGCACCGGCGGCGAGCAGCAGAGAGGCGAAGGCGACAGTGTAGGAATCGACGACCCATTGCAGGCCGGTTACTCCCGTCCCGACGGCCTCGCCGATTGGCGCAAGCCCGACGTTGAGGATCGATACGTCGAGCTGTACCAGCATGAAGCCCAGACTGGTCGCCGCAATCGTGAGGTCGAGGCCACGGGGCTGGGCAAGGACCGCCGCGCTCATTGTTGATCCCGGCGCCGCCGGGCCTGTGCAAGGCGCCAGAAATGCCCGGCTAGATCGGCGAGCCTCGTCATTGCGGCGAAATTCTACGGAGTTAGGCCGCGCCGGGTACCGAAGCCCGCGCGGCGCCGTTACGAAAACGACGGCTTGTTTCCCGCATTCGACTGCTCACGACGGCGGGCGTGGCGACGCACCTGCGAGGGACTCTTGCCGTAGGCGTCGCGGAAACGGCGCGAAAAATGAGAGCCATCGGCGAAGCCGGTCTCGAGCGCGACCTCGGAGATCGGCTGCGCGGTTTCGACGAGCAGGTCGTGCGCGCGCTTTAGCCGCAGCTTGCGCGCGAACTCGGAAGGGCTCATCCCGAGCTCGTC
>DASRFY010000017.1:0-12096 GCA_035651315.1 Burkholderiales bacterium | reverse complement strand
CGACCCTAGGGGGGAGGAGCGCCATGCACGGCCTGATGATGGACATCCCGCTGCTCATCTCGTCGCTGATCGAGCACGCGGACCGCTACCACGGCGACACCGAGATCGTCTCGCGCACGGTGGAAGGCGGCATTCACCGCTATACCTATCGCGATGCGCACCGCCGTTCCCGGCAGCTCGCCAACGCGCTCGGCGCGCTCGGCGTGAAGACGGGCGATCGCGTCGGCACGCTGGCCTGGAATGGCTACCGGCACCTGGAGGCTTTCTACGGCATCTCGGGAATGGGCGCGGTGATGCACACGGTCAATCCGCGCCTGTTTCCGGAGCAGATCGCCTACATCGTGAACCATGCCGACGACGGCTACGTATTGTTCGATCTGACCTTCGTGCCCCTGATCGAAAAGCTGGCGCCGATCTGCAGGGGCGTAAAGGGATGGGTGGTCATGACCGACCGCGCGCACATGCCGCAGGCCGGCATCCCGAACCTGCTGTGCTACGAGGAGCTGATCAACGCGCACTCGGACGATTACGCGTGGCCGGCGCTCGACGAGCGCACCGCATCTTCGCTGTGCTACACCTCGGGCACGACCGGCAATCCCAAGGGCGTGCTGTACTCGCACCGCTCCACGGTGATTCATGCCTACGCGGCGGCGCTGCCCGATGCGCTCAACATCTCGGCGCGCGACGTGATGCTGCCGGTGGTGCCGATGTTTCATGCCAACGCCTGGGCCTTGCCCTACAGTTGCGCCCTGGCCGGGACCAAGATGGTGCTGCCGGGATACCAGCTCGACGGCAAGAGCCTGTACGAGCTGTTCGAGACGGAGCGGGTCACCGTCTCGGCCGGCGTGCCCACCGTATGGCTCGCCCTGCTGCAGCACATGGGGCAGAACAAGCTCAAGTTCAGCACCATGAACCGGACCGTGATCGGCGGCTCCGCCTGCCCGCCCGCCATGATCCGGGCCTTCCAGGACGACTATGGGGTGCAGGTGCTGCATGCCTGGGGCATGACCGAGATGAGTCCGCTCGGCACGGTGAACACGTTCAAGGCCAGGCAGCTGAACCTGCCGAAGGAACAGAAATACGCCATCCAGGGCAAGCAGGGACGCGCCATCTACGGCGTGGACATGAAGATCGTCGACGGCGAGGGCAAGGAGCTGCCCTGGGACGGCAAGGCATTCGGCGACCTGCTGGTGCGCGGCCCGTGGATCTGCGATGGATACCTGAAGGGCGAGGGCGGGAATCCGCTGCGCCGGGACGCGCGGGGCAGAGACTGGTTCCCGACTGGGGACGTCGCCAGCATCGACCCCGACGGCTTCATGCAGATCACCGACCGCTCCAAGGACGTGATCAAGTCGGGCGGCGAGTGGATCAGCTCGATCGACCTCGAGAACACCGCCGTCGCGCATCCCGCGGTGGCGGAAGCCGCGGTGGTGTCGGTGAGGCATCCGAAGTGGGACGAGCGGCCGCTGCTGATCGTGGTGAAAAAGCAAGGCACGAACGTCAGCAAGGAAGAGCTGCTCCGGTTCTACGAGGGCAAGGTCGCGAAGTGGTGGATCCCCGACGACGTCGTCTTCGTCGACCAGCTTCCCCACACCGCCACCGGGAAGCTGCTCAAGACCAAGCTGCGCGAGGACTTCCGGGACTACAAGCTGCCGACGGCCTGAAGCGGACGTATCGAACCACAGGGGACGCGCGGGAAAACAAGAAAAAACTCAACCACCAAGTTCACCAAGAACACGAAGAAGAGCGGGAACGTGAGCTGGGTTTTCTTGGTGCCCGTGGCGTGCTTGGTGGTTCCGGGTTGCCGTCCTGTCTGCTACGCGGTTCGACAACCGTGACCGCGACTCAGGGCGCGAGGATCTCGAGGTTGTCGATGAGGCGCGTCTGGCCGAGCTTGGCGGCGCCGAGCACGACCAGCGCCTTGTCCTGCGCGCCGGGCCGCAGCAGCTCGCGCTGGGTACGCACCACCACGTAGTCCACGTTCCAGCCGTGGCGCGCGAGCAGTTCGCCCGCCGCGTATTCCATGGCGACGAAGTTGCGATCGCCGCTTGCCACCGCGTCCCGGACCTGCAGGATCGCCTGGCGCAGCCGCACCGCCTCCTTTCTCTCCTCGGCGGACAGATAACGGTTGCGCGAGGACAACGCGAGGCCGTCCTCCGCGCGCACCGTCTCCGCCGGGATGATGCGGATCGGCAGCGCGAACTGGTCGACCATGCGGCGCATGATCGCGAGCTGCTGGTAGTCCTTCTTGCCGAACACCGCGGCCTGCGGCTGCACGATGTTGAAGAGCTTCAACACCACGGTGGTGACGCCGCGGAAGTGCCCGGGCCGGAAGCGGCCCTCGAGCTTGTTCGCCACCTTGGGCGGCTCCACGAAGAAGACCTGCGGCTCGGGGTACATTTCCTTTTCGCCCGGCGCGAAGACGATGGTGTTGCCCTCCCGCTCGAGCTTCTCGCAGTCCTCTTCGAAGGTGCGCGGGTACTTGTCGAAGTCCTCGTTCGGGCCGAACTGCAGCCGGTTGACGAAGATCGTGGTCACGGCAACCGGCGCGTGGGCGCGCGCGATGCGCACCAGGCTCAGGTGGCCGTCGTGGATGTTGCCCATGGTCGGCACGCAGGCCACCTGCGGCTCGTTCGCCAAGCGCCGCCGCAGCTCGGCGATAGTGCGGATGATGTCCATTGTCGTCTTAACCACAGACACAGAGGCACGGAGAAAACCGGAAAATTCAGTTCAAACCACCAAGCGCACCAAGACCACCAAGAACACGATGAGGTCAGCAACATGAATCGGGATTGCTTGGTGCCCTTGGTGCACTTGGTGGTTAATTCTGATTTTCCCCGTGTCTCTGTGCCTCTGTGGCGGGTATGTTCTAGAAACTGTGTTCCGGCCCCGGGAAGGTCCCGGCCTTCACTTCTCGGACGAAGTTGCCGACCGCGGCCTGGATGCTGCCCGCCCCTTCCATGAAGTTCTTCACGAAGCGCGGCTTCTTGCCCGGATAGATGTCGAGCATGTCGTACAGATTCAGGATCTGGCCGTCGCAGTGCGGCCCCGCGCCGATGCCGATCACCGGTATCTCCAGCGCCTCGGCAAGCTCCTTGCCGACCGGCGCGGGCACCAGTTCCACCACCATCATCCCGGCGCCCGCCTGCTGCAAGGCGCGCCCGGCGCGGATCAGCGCCTGCGCCGCATCCTCGGTCTTGCCCTGGATCTTGTAGCCGCCCAGCGCGTGCACCGACTGCGGCGTGAGCCCGATATGGCCGCACACCGGAATGCCGCGGCTCGCCAGGAACGCGACCGTCTCGGCCATCACCTCGCCGCCTTCGAGCTTTAGCATGTGCGCTCCCGCGCTCATCAGCCGGGCGGCGTTCTCGAACGCCTGCTGCGGGCTCTGCTGGTAGCTGCCGAAAGGCATGTCGCCCAGCACCAGCGCCCGCTGCGTCCTGCGCGCCACGCAGCCTGTGTGATAGACCATGTCGTCCAGCCTCACCGGCAGCGTCGACTCGTGGCCCTGGATCACCATGCCGAGCGAGTCGCCGACCAGGAAAATATCCACTCCGGCCGCGTCGAGCAGCGCGGCGAAGCTCGCGTCGGTGCAGGTAAGCATCGTGATCCGCTCGCCCTCCTGCGTCATCTTTTGCAGCGTGCCGATGGTGACTTTCATGTTTTCGGATCGACCACGGTGACACGGAGCTCACAGAAGAAAATAATTAGCCACCAAGATCACCAAGAAGAGCGGGAAGCCGACTTGGAATCGCTCAGTGCCCTTGGTGTGCCTGGTGGTTGATCCTGATTTTCTCCGTGTGTCTGTGCCCCTGTGGTGACGGTTTATCCTCCCCGGTTGAAGAATTCGCGCGGGCCGCGCATCTCGTTGAGGCGGCGCAACAATAAATCAAAATCGTCGTCCCGATCAACAAAGTTCAGATGCTCGCTGTCGACGATGAGCAGCGGCGCGGCCTCGAAACGATAGAAGAAGCGGCGATACTCGTCGGCGAGCTTCGCCAGGTACTGCTCGCTGATCGCGCGTTCATAGGCGACGCCGCGCCGGCGCACGCGCTCGATCAGCGTCTCGGGCGAGGCCTGCAGGTAGATGACCAGATCCGGTATCGGCGCCTGCGGCATGAGGTGGCCGTGGATCTGGTGATACAGATGCAGCTCTTCGTCCGAAAGCGTGATCCGGGCGAACAGCGGATCCTTGTCGAGCAGGAAATCGGCCACCGTGCCGTTTTCGAACAGTCCGATCTGCCTGAGATCGGCGACCTGCTCGATGCGCTGGAACAGGAAGAACAACTGAGTGGCGAGCGCGTGACGTTTCGGGTTCTCGTAGAAGCGCGGCAGGAACGGGTTGGCGTCCGGCCGCTCGAGCATCAGGTCCTTGCCGAACCGCTCCGCGAGCCGGCGGGCGAGGCTGGTCTTGCCGGCGCCGATCGGTCCCTCCACGACGATGTAGCGGTGCTTCTCAGGCGGGGCCAATTCTCTCGACTCCCCGGCGGGTCACCGCGTCCAGGAGCGCCGCGGCCCTGCCCCGCCCTGGAATCACGACATCGGGCGCGATCTCCGCGAGCGGCGCGAGCACGAAGGCGCGCTCGTGCATGCGCGGATGCGGAATCGTCAGCATCGGAGTGTGCAGCAGCCGGTCTTCGTAGAGCAGCACGTCCAGGTCCAGCGTGCGCGGCGCATTGCGCACCGAGCGCACGCGACCGTAGCGTGCTTCGATCCCGAGCAGCGCCCGGAGAAGATCCTCCGGCGCGAGTGCGGTCTCGATGCGCGCGACGGCGTTGACGAACTGCGGCTGGTCGGCGTAACCGACCGGTTCGGTCCGATACAGAGAGGAGCGCGCGGTGACGCGCGTGGCGGGCAGGGCGTCGAGCGCGCCGAGCGCGGCGCGCACCTTGCCCACCGGATCGTCCAGGTTGCTGCCGACGCCGATATAGGCGGTCGCCGTTTCGCGGGCGCGCATGCGGATCAGGCGTTCTCCGGCGCGGGCGTGCCCTGTCCCTTGGCGCCCTTGCGCCGGCGACGCCGGCGCCGTCTGCCGCTGCCGGCGGCTGCCGGCAGCAGCATGCCGGCGCGCTCTTCTTCGGAGGCATCCTGGAAGCGCGTCCACCACTGTCCGATTTCGGGATCGACTTCGCCGCTGTCGCAGCGAAGCAGCAGAAAATCGAATGCGGCCCGGAACCGGGGGTTGCCGAGCAGGACATAGGGCCGGCGGCCGGACCGGTTGAGAAGCCGCGGCTGCAGCGCCCAGATTTCCTTCATGTCGGCGCCGAAGCGGCGCGGGATGGCGAGGTTTTCCGACTGCTCGTCGAGCACCTCGTCCATCGCGCGAAACAGCGCCGGCATGGGGTTCAGGCCCTCCTGCTCGGCCTGCTTCCATGCGGCGAGCACTTCGTGCCAGAGCAGCGCCGCGAAGAGGAAGCCCGGGGACACCGGCTTGTCCCGGCGCACCCGCTCGTCGGTGCGCTCCAGTGCGAGCATCACGAAGCGCTCGCCGAGCGGCTGCTCGAGGATCACGTCCAGCATCGGCAGCAATCCGTGGTGCAGGCCCTCCTCGCGCAGCTGGCGCACGCATTTCGCGGAGTGCCCGGAGAGCAGCAGCTTCAGCATTTCCTCGAACACCCGCGCCGCGGGGACGTTCTTCAGCAGCGGCGCAAGCCGCCGGATCGGCGCGCGGGTGTGCGCCTCGATCTTCAGGCCCAGCTTCGCCGCCAGCCGCACCGCGCGCAGCAGCCGCACCGGGTCCTCGCGGTAGCGGCTTTCGGGGTCGCCGATCATGCGCAGGCGCTTCGCCTCCAGGTCGGCAAGCCCGCTGCAGTAGTCGAGGATCGTCTCGGTCGACGGATCGTAGAACAGGGCGTTGATGGTGAAGTCGCGCCGCGTGGCGTCCTCCGCCTGCGTGCCGAAGACGTTGTCGCGCAGCACCCTGCCGTGCTGGTCGGTCGCGGCCTCCTCGCCCTCCGCGACGAGGTGCTTGGCGCGGAACGTCGACACCTCGACGACTTCGTCTCCGCACATCACGTGCACCAGCCGGAAGCGCCGTCCGATGATGCGCGAGCGGCGGAACACCGCGCGCACCTGCTCCGGCGTGGCATCGGTCGCGACGTCGAAGTCCTTCGGTTCCAATCCGAACAGCAGGTCGCGCACCGCGCCGCCGACGACGAAAGCGGAAAAACCCTCGGCCTGAAGCGAGGAGGTGACCTTGCGCGCGCAGCGGCTGATGCTCTCGCGCGCTACGCCGTGCTCGGACTTCGGGATCGCGAGCGGCTCGAGCGCCGGGTCGCGAGAAGTTCTGCGGGGAAGAATCCGGCGGAGCAGCTTCCGTATCATCGAGGGGGAGGAGGAATCCCGGGACCGCTGGGGCGATGAAAGGGCGGCATTATACCCGTGCGCCCCCGTCCGCCCGCCGCGGGACGAACAGGGTTTGTCCCGCCACGCGATGCTGCTCGAGCGCCACGCCGTACAGCCGCTCCAGGGCGGCCTCTGTGAGCACCTCCCCGATCGGCCCGCAGGCATACCCGCCGTCGCCGAACAGCAGCAGCGCGTGGTCGCAGTGGCGCACGGCGAACGCCAGGTCGTGCAGCACCGTCACGATCAGGGCACGACGCGCGACGGCCTCTTCGTCCAGGCGCTCGAGAACCGTCACCTGGTGCAGCAGATCGAGATGCTGCAGCGGCTCGTCGAGCATATATGCGGCCGGCATCTGCGCGAACACGGCGGCGAGCCGGGTGCGCTGGCGCTCGCCGCCCGAAAGCGAGCGGTAAGTGCGATCGGCAAACGCCTCGAGATGCAAGGCGTACAGCGCGCGTTGCGCCGCCGCGCGATCCTCCTCGGCCGGGCCGAACAGGCTGCGGCCCCGCGGATAACATCCGAGCAGCGCATAGTCGCGCACGCTTCCCCAGTACTCGCGCGTCTCCTCTTGCAGCAGCACGCCGATGCGCCGGGCGGCGGCACGCCGCGGCACGCGCGCGAGCGGTGTGCCCTCCAGCAGCACCTGCCCGTCGTCGGGTGCGCGCAGGCCGGCAAGCGCGTGCAGCAACGTCGATTTCCCGGCGCCGTTCCTGCCTAGCACCGCCCAGCGCTGACCGGGAGCGAGCTCGAGGCGCAGATCCTCGACCAGCAAGCGCCGCCCGGCGCGCAGCGTCAGCGACTCAGCGCGCAGCATGATCGCGCCGCGCAAGCAGCAGGAGCAGAACCGGCACGCCGGCGAGCGCGGTGAGAATGCCGACCGGTAATTGCAGCGGCGCCCAGACCGAACGCGCCGCGGTGTCGGCGAGGACGAGCAGGCTGCCGCCGCAGAGCGCCGAGGCTGGAACCAGCACGCGGTTGTCATGCGCGCCGGCGAGCCGGATGAGATGCGGCACGATCAATCCCACGAATCCGATGGTGCCGCCGGCGAGCACCGCCGCGGTCGTCGCCGCCGCAGCGGCGAAGTACAGCGCGATTTCCAGGCGGCGGACCTCGATGCCGAGCGAGGCGGCCTTCAGGCGCCCGATCTCTAGCGCATTCATCGGCTGGCCGAGCATCACGCCGATCGCAACCAGGCCGGCGAGCAGCGCCGTCCCCGGGTACGGCGGCTCGGCATAGGAAAGGTCGCCCATCAGCCAGAACAGCATGCCCTTCGCCGTGGTCGCGGGCGCGAGCACGAGCAGCAGGCCGATGAGCGCATTCAGTCCGGCGGCAATCACCACGCCGGCGAGCAGCAGGCGGTAGGGCGACCAGTCCGCGGCGCGCCAGGCCAGCGCCGCCACCAGCAACGCGACCAGCAACGCCCCCGCCAGCCCGAGCCCGCCGCCCCACACGGCGGGAAGCCCGAACGCCATCGCCGCGAGCACGCCGAGCGCGGCGCCGCCCGACACGCCGAAGACGTACGGGTCGGCCAGGGGATTGCGCAGCAGCGCCTGCAGAAAGACGCCGGCCACGGCGAGCAGGCCCCCGGCGCAGAACGCGGCGGCAATGCGCGGCGCGCGCAGCCGCCACACGATCTCGGTAGCTGGAAGGTCGGCGCCGCGAAACGCGGCGATGAGGTCGGCGGCCGAGAGCCGAACGCTGCCCACGGCGAGGCTGCCCGCCACGACGAGAACCGCCAGGCCCAGCAGAAGGAGTAGCAGCGTGCGCGTTTCCACGGGATCGGCGCCCCGATAACTCAGCGCAGGCTGATGACGAGCCAGTCGTTGGCGAACGCGTGTTCCTTCAGCGTCTCGTCCGGGTCGACCGCGACCGGATGACTGACGATGGAGAGCAGCGGCAGATCGTTCAGGGAGTCGCTGTAGAACCAGGTCTCGGTAAGCCCGTTCCAGTCCACTCCGTGCTCGGCGAGCCAGCTCTTCAGGCGCGCGACCTTGCCCTCGCGGAAGGCGGGCGCTCCGCGCACCCGGCCGGTGAATTCGCCGTCGACTTCCTCCGGTTCGGTCGCAATGAGGTGCTCGATTCCGAACTCGCGCGCGATCGGGCGGGTCACGAAGCTGTTGGTGGCGGTGACGACGGCACGCGCGTCCCCGCTGTGGCTCGCCACCAGATCGCGCGCCTTCTGGGTGATGATGGGGCGGATCTTCTCTTCCATGAACTCCGCGTGCCAAGCGTCGAGCTGCGCGCGCGGATGGCGCGACAGAGGTTTCAACTGGAAATCCAGGAACGCGTGGATGTCCAGCGACCCGGCCTTGTATGCCTCGAAGAACTGCTGGTTGCGCGCCTCGTAGACCTCGCGGTCGAGGACTCCCTTTTCGATCAGAAACTGCGCCCACTCGAAGTCGCTGTCGCCGGCGAGCAGCGTGTTGTCGAGATCGAATAAGGCAAGACGCATCTGGGAGGAGGGGGAAAGTACGGATGCGGAGCCGCAGCGTCCGAGGCAAGTATAGCGGAACCGATGCGGGCGCTGCGCCGCTGCGGCACGCTCTGCGCCGGCCCGGGGCCGGCGGCGGGATGTAGTGCGGAATGCGCCGGCGCTGGCCCCTAGCGCTCGGCCTCGGCGAGCAGCTCGCGCACCAGCGGCACGGTGATCGCCCGCTTGTGCTCCAGCGAATAGCGGTCCAGCGCATCGAGCAACGCGACCAGGTGCGGCAGGTCGCGGCGCTGCCGGCTCAGCAGAAAAGCGGCGACTTCGCGCGACAGTTCGAAGCCGCGCCCGTGCGCGTGTTCCATCAGCGCGGCCGCTTTCTCCTCGTCGCCCAGCGCCTGGACCCGGAACACCAGCCCCCAACCCAGACGCGTCACCAGATCGGGGCGCATTCCGAGCTGCGCGGGCGGCGCGTCGCCCGCGGCGAGCAGCACGCCGCCCGATTCGCGCAGCCCGTTGTAGAAATGGAAAAGCCGCCTCTGCCCTTCGTCAGACAGCCGCTGCACGTCGTCGACCAGCAGCGCCTGCGGCAGCGCCCGATCGGCGAGCGCGACCAGCTCGGCTTCCTCGCGCGCGAACACGACCGTGCGCGCGGTTGCGTGCAGCAAGGCCTGCGCGGCCCGCAGCAGATGGCTCTTGCCGCAGCCCGCCGGCCCCCACAGATAAACAAACCGTTCCTGCGGCTGCCGCGCGGCAAGCGCGCGCAGCACGCCGATCAGCTCGGCGTTGCGCCCCGCGACGAAGTTGTCCAGCGTGGGCGGCGGCGGCGGCGCGAGCGCAAGCGCGAGCTGTTTCACGCGAGCACCCGCAGCGTCTCCGCGGCCGCGCAAACCACCGCGGGAATGCAGGGTCCGGAAGGAAGAAATGCGCGGAAGGTCCGCATTTTTTCGGTAGAATTTGGACTGGCGTCTGGTGGTCGGCGGGCGCTAAATCTATCCCGAAGCCTGCATCGGCTCAACTTGACTTCCAAACGTTCGTCCTCTTCGCTGTCCTACCGCGACGCCGGCGTCGACATCGATGCCGGCGACCGGCTGGTCGAGAACATCAAGCCGTTCGCAAGGCGCACGCTGCGCGAGGGCGTCCTCGCCGGCATCGGCGGATTCGGCGCGCTGTTCGAGATGCCTAAGAACTATCGCGAGCCGGTCCTAGTTTCCGGCACCGACGGCGTGGGCACCAAGCTCAAGCTCGCCTTCCAGCTCGGCCGCCACGACAGCGTCGGCATCGATCTGGTGGCGATGAGCGTGAACGACATTCTGGTGCAAGGCGCCGAGCCGCTCTTTTTCCTGGACTATTTCGCCTGCGGGCGGCTCGACGTGGCCGTCGCCACCGCGGTGGTAGGCGGCATCGCCCGCGGCTGCGAGATCGCGGGGTGCGCGCTGATCGGCGGCGAGACCGCGGAGATGCCCGGGATGTATCCGGCGGGCGAATACGACCTCGCGGGTTTCGCGGTCGGGGTGGTGGAGAAATCACGCATCATCGACGGCGCCGGCATCGTCCCCGGGGACGTGGTGCTCGGGCTGGCGAGCAGCGGCGTGCATTCCAACGGCTACTCGCTGGTGCGGCGCATCCTCGAGCGCAGCGGGGCCGATCTGTCGCTTGCTTTCGACGGCCGCACGCTGGGCGAGGCCCTGCTCGCGCCGACGCGCATCTATGTCAAGCCGGTGCTGGCCGCGCTGCGCGAGGTGAGGATCAAGGGATTGGCGCACATCACGGGCGGCGGCCTCACCGAGAACGTGCCGCGGGTGCTGCCGCAGAACGTGACCGCGCAACTGGACCGCGGCGCCTGGGAAAGGCCGCGGATCTTCGACTGGCTGCAGCGCAGCGGCAGCGTCGAGGACGCGGAGATGATCCGCGTGTTCAACTGCGGCATCGGCATGGTCGCGGTGGTCTCGCCCGACGACGCCGCCCGGGCGACGCGCCTGCTCGCAGAGAACGGCGAGAGGGTGTTTCGCATCGGCGAGATCCGCGCGCGCCGCGCGGCCGAGCCGCAGACGCTGGTGGCCTGAAGCGCGCGATGAAGCGCGTTGTCGTCCTCATCTCGGGTCGCGGCAGCAACATGCAGGCCATTCTCGACGCGACGCCCCGGATCGAGGTGGCAGCGGTGATCAGCAACAATCCCGGCGCCAGGGGCCTGGAAATCGCGAAGAGGAAGGGCGTGAACACCGCGGTGATCGATCACCGGGCGTTCGGCGACCGCTCCGGCTTCGATGCAGCGCTCGCCGACAAGGTGGCCTCTTACCAGCCCGACCTGGTCGCGCTCGCCGGATTCATGCGCATCCTGACCGAGGTTTTCATCGAACGATTTGCGGGGCGCGTTCTGAACATTCACCCCTCCCTGCTGCCCGCTTTTCCGGGCACGGACACGCATCGGCGCGCGATCGATGAGGGCGTGCGCCTGCACGGCTGCACCGTGCACTTCGTCACCTCTGCGCTCGACCACGGTCCGATCGTGATCCAGGCCGCCGTACCGGTCCTGCCGGACGACGACGAAGAGCGGCTTGCGGCGCGGGTGCTCGAGCAGGAGCATCGAATCTACCCGCTCGCGGTGCGCTGGTTCCTCGACGGCAGGTTGCGCGTGGAGGGGCAGCGCGTGCGCATGGACTGCGATTGCCGCTATCCTGACGGGATCATCTCTCCCCATCCGCAAACATGAGACTTCCGATCTTTTTCCTACTCGCGATCTGTTCGGCAACCGCCGTCGCCGCCCCGCCGCAGCACGTGGAGCTCGTATACGCGGTGTCGATGGGCAACCTCAAAATCGGCGAAGGGCGTGAAAAACTCGACCAGGACGGCGAGCGCTACACCATTGTGAGCGAATCCAAGCCGCTCGGGATCGCAGCCCTGTTCGTGAAGGAGATCCGGCGCGAGAGCCGCGGCACCGTCGGTCCGGGCGGACTCAGGCCGCAGCGCTACGAGGAAAACCGCGGCAAGGACGGCGTGCGCAGCGCGGAGTTCGACTGGAGCGCGGGCAAGATGGTGATCAACAACAACGGCGAAGCGAAGACCGAGGCGCTACCGGAAGGGGCGCTCGACATGGCGAGCTTGCCGTTCAGCTTCGCCTTCCTGCCGCCGGCCGGGGACTCGTTCCGGGCAAACGTCACCGACGGACGGCGCCTCACCGATTATCAGCTCCGGGTGCTGGGGAGGGAAACGTTGAAGACCACGATCGGCGACCTGCAGACGCTGCACGTGCAGAAGGTCCGCCTGGGCGACGACAAGCGAGGCCTGGACTTCTGGCTCGCGGTGGACCGCCACTATCTGCCGGT
>DASRFY010000016.1:0-57927 GCA_035651315.1 Burkholderiales bacterium | reverse complement strand
CGCTTGATGCCTTCGACGAGTTCAGCGATCGCGCTCGGCTGATCGCCGGCGGGTTCGAAAGGCTGATGCAGGCGGAATGCGCTGCCGGGGAAAGTGACGATGCGTGCGGGGTCCATCGGGATCCGGTTGGCGGCTGATTCGATACTGGCCTAAACGATAATTTTCCCATGGCGGCGCATGCGGCGCCTAGGTTCGGACTCGGTACGGTACAATTCGCGCCTCTCTCCCATCCGCTGCTTCTTCGTCGTCGCATATGATCGCTTCCCCCCTCGCCCGGGTCGAAATGGCGCCGCGCGACCCGATTCTCGGCCTCACCGAGCTGTTCAACGCCGACGCCAATCCGAAAAAGGTCAACCTCGGGGTAGGCGTCTACTACGACGACAACGGCAAGATGCCACTGCTCGAGTGCGTGCGCCGTGCCGAAGCGCAGCTGGTACAGAAGGCGTCGCCGCGCGCCTATCTGCCGATCGACGGTCTGCCCGCGTACGACAGGGCGGTGCAAGTTCTGGTTTTCGGCGCCGACTCGCGGGCCATCGCCGAAAAGCGGATCGTGACCGTACAGGCGCTTGGCGGCACCGGTGGATTGAAGCTGGGAGCGGATTTCCTGCGCAAGCTGCTGCCCGAAGCCCAGGTCTGGATCAGCGATCCGAGCTGGGAGAATCACCGTGCCCTGTTCGAAGGCGCCGGCTTCAAAGTCAACAGCTATCCCTACTACGACGCGGCAACGCATGGACTGGATTTCCCGGCCATGCTGCGCGCGCTGCAGACCACGCCCCCGGGGTCGATCGTCGTCCTGCACGCCTGCTGCCACAACCCTACCGGCGTGGACCTTTCCGGCGAACAATGGGCGGAGGTAATCCGGACCGTCGCCAGCCGGGAACTGATGCCCTTCCTCGATATCGCCTATCAGGGCTTCGGCGACGGACTGGACGCCGACGCCGCGGCGGTGCGCCGCTTTTCCGAGGCGGGCGGACCGCTCTTCGTGTCCAATTCGTTTTCCAAGTCGTTCTCCCTCTACGGCGAGCGGGTCGGCTCGCTTTCGGTTGTCACGCAAAGCGCCGAGGAGGCGGCGCGTGTGCTGTCCCAGCTCAAGCGCACGGTGCGCACCAATTACTCCAATCCTCCGACTCACGGCGGGCAGATCGTCGCCACCGTGCTGAACAGCGCCGAGCTGCGCGGTATCTGGGAGCAGGAGCTGGCGCAAATGCGGGAACGCATCCGCGACATGCGCAGTCGGCTCGTCGAGCGCATCCGCTCGCGCTTGCCGGGCGTGGACTTCGGTTTCGTGACCCGCCAGCGCGGCATGTTCTCCTATTCCGGATTGACCAGGTCGCAGGTGCAGCGGCTGCGCGAAGAATTCTCGGTCTATGCGATCGAGACCGGGAGAATCTGCGTCGCGGCGCTCAACTCGCGCAACATCGACTACGTCGCCGACGCGGTCGCAAAAGTGATCGGCTGACCGCCTTCCGCCTGCGCCGGAAGGCGGACCGACGCTCTTGTCTTCGGAGTCGGGAGCGTGGAGCGCCATGCCTTGGTCATCACGCTTCTACCCGGCTTTCGCGCCCAGAGGTGGGTTCGGGAGTCACCTTGCGGTCGGGAAAAAGCGAGGACGGCTGCGGGCAAGGATTGATCGCGCCGCGCTCGACGAAAGGCTTCCTGCCCACTGCGAGGTCGTGGACGCTGACGTGAGGGAGGAGGAAACAGGCGCATCCCGGATGTATGCGGCTTCTGTGAGCCGTTCGGCAGCCGCCGGTTCGATCTGCGGCAGGCACAGACTGGACGGAAGCAGCGGCGGCCATCCAAAGACGACGGCGACTGCGGCGATCAGCAGACGCTTTCGGCGCTTCCAATGATTCGGGAAAGCGTTCGGTTGACCGGCGCAAAGCGAGTTACTATGATACGCGGCTTTCGCCTTCCCCGATAGCTCAGTCGGTAGAGCGACGGACTGTTAATCCGCAGGTCCCTGGTTCGAGCCCAGGTCGGGGAGCCAACTCCATCCGCGGCGAGCCGCCCGCTCGTGGCGGGCGCGGAATATCCCTTCGGAGTTCTTGCCCTCGCCGCCCGCAGCGCCCATTTACGAATCGATCGCCGGGCCCGCGCATCGACCGTGCGATGCTATGATTTTCCGGCGCATCCGATCAGTGAAACATGTCAGTGACGATCAAGACCCCTGATGAAGTCGACAAGATGCGCCTCGCCGGACGTCTCGCGGCGGACGTGCTGGATTACATCGCGCCTTTCGTCAGACCCAACGTGACGACGGAGGAACTCGACGCGCTGTGTCACGAATACATGGTCGGCGTGCAAAGGACGATACCCGCGCCGCTGAACTACGCGCCGCCCGGCTATCAGCCCTATCCCAAGTCGATCTGCACTTCCGTCAACCACGTCGTATGCCACGGCGTGCCAGGCGCGAAGAAACTCAAGCCGGGCGACATCGTCAACATCGACATCACCGTGATAAAGGACGGCTACCACGGCGACACCAGCAGGATGTTCTTCGTGGGCGAGCCGTCGATCCAGGCACGGCGGCTTTGCGACATCACCTACGAGTGCATGTGGCGGGGCATCGCGATGGTGCGCCCGGGCGCGTATCTCGGCGACATCGGTCACGCGATCCAGAACTGCGCCGAAAACCACGGCTACAGCGTGGTGCGGGAATTCTGCGGCCACGGCATCGGTCGCCGCTTTCACGAGGAGCCGCAGGTGCTTCACTACGGCAGGCCGGGAACGGGGCTCAAGCTGCAGCCCGGGATGACCTTCACCGTCGAGCCGATGATCAACGCCGGCCAGGCGGGAATTCGCCAACTCGCGGACGGCTGGACGGTGGTCACCAAGGATCACAGCCTGTCGGCGCAATGGGAGCACACCGTGCTGGTGACGGAAACCGGTTTCGAGGTGCTGACGCTGTCGCCCGCGGCGCCGCCGCCGCCGGCGTTCGCGCGCTAGAACGGATGTCCTTCGCGCAGCCTCAGGTCTCGCCGCGCGCTGCGCAAGCGGCGCGGGTGGCGCGCTGGCGCCGGGCGTTGCAGGACGGGCACGGCGCGGTTCGAGAGGCTTTCCGGCTGCGCACCGATCCGCGGCGCACGCTCAGCGCGCAATGCGCCGTCGTCGATGCCGTGCTGCGCGAGATCTGGGCGGATACCGGGCAGCCGAAGACGTTCTGCCTGGTGGCGGTAGGCGGCTACGGCAGAGGAGTTCTCTATCCCCACTCCGATGTCGACGTGCTCGTTCTGCTGCCCGGCGAGGTGTCGGACGCGGAACGCGCGCCGGTGGAGGAACTCGTCGGTCTGTTGTGGGATATCGGCCTGGAAATCGGCCACAGCGCGCGCACCATCGAAGGCTGCGTCGAAGAAGCGCGCCGCGACGTCACCATCCAGACCACACTGCTCGAATCCCGCATGGTCGCCGGCCACAGGGGGCTGTACCGGCGATTCGCGGCCGCGATGCGCGGCATCCTGGACGTTCAGTATTTCGCCGAGGCCAAGCTGCTCGAGCAGCAGCAGCGGCACACGCGATTCAACGACAGCGCCTACAACCTCGAGCCGAATCTCAAGGAAAGCCCGGGAGGATTGCGCGACCTGCAGAGCATCATCTGGATCAGCAGCGCGGCAGGGCTGGGCTCCAGCTGGTCCGACCTGGTGCGCCATAAGATCCTCACCAGCGAAGAGGCGAGGCAACTGCGGCGTCACGAAACGGTGCTCGCCGAGCTCAGGATACGTCTGCACTATCTCGCCGGCCGGCGCGAGGACCGCCTGCTGTTCGATTTTCAGGGGCCGCTGGCGGCGCAATTCGGGCTCGGCGATACGGCCGCGAAACGCGCGAGCGAACAGCTCATGCAGCGCTTCTACACGACCGCCAAGTCGGTGACGCTGCTCACGACCATCGTCCTGCAGAACCTTCGCGCGCGCATCTTCCCTCACCCTGCCGCCGAGCCGTTTCCGCTCAACGAGCGCTTCCAAATCCGCGGCGAACTGCTCGAGACGCGCGGCCCCGGCGTGTTCGTGCGCCAGCCGTCCGCCATTCTCGAAGTGATCCTGCTCTGGCAGCAGCACCCGGAGGTCAAGGGCCTTGCGGTGTCCACCATGCGTGCGCTGTGGCACGCGCGCGACCGGATCGACGCCGCGTTCCGCCGCGACCCCGCCAATCGCGCGCGGTTCATGCAGATCATGCGCCAGCCCTCGGGCGTAACCCACGCGCTGCGCCGCATGAACCAGTACGGCGTGCTGGGCCGCTACCTGCCGGTATTCGGGCGCATCGTCGGCCAGATGCAGCACGACCTGTTCCACGTCTACACCGTGGACGAGCACATTCTGATGGTGGTGCGCAACCTGCGCCGCTTCGCGATACCCGAAATGGCGCACGAGTACCCGCTGTGCAGCCGGCTGATGGCGGAGTTCGAGCGGCCCGAGGTGCTGTACATCGCCGGGCTCTTTCACGACATCGCCAAGGGCCGGGGCGGGGACCACTCCCGGCTCGGCACGGCGGATGCGCGCCGCTTCTGCCGCGACCACGGCGTGTCGAAGGAGGATGCGGATCTGGCGGCCTGGCTGGTGGAACATCACCTGTACATGTCGAGGGTGGCGCAGAAGCAGGACCTGTCCGACCCCGACGTCGTCGCTGCGTTCGCCGCCGCGGTGCGCGACGAGCGCAGGCTGATCGCGCTGTATCTGCTCACCGTGGCGGACGTACGCGGCACCAGCCCAAAGGTCTGGAACGCCTGGAAGGCGAAGCTGCTCGAGGACCTGTTCCGCGCCGCGCGCCGCCGCCTCAATCCGTCGATGGAGCCCGGCGAGCACAGCCTGCAGGCGAAGCAGCAGCGGGTGCTGTCCAAGCTGCGGGCGTACGCCATTCCGGACAACGCCCACCGCCGTCTTTGGGGGCAGCTCGACGAGAGCTATTTCCTGCGCCACGACGAACAGGATATCGTCTGGCACACGCGGTTGCTGAATTATCGCGTCGACACCGGCGCCCCGATCGTCAAGGCGCGGCTGTCGCCGATCGGCGAGGGTTTGCAGGTAATGATTTACACGCCGGACCGCAGGAACCTGTTCGCGCGCATCTGCGGCTTTTTCGACAGCATCAGCTTCAGCATCGTCGAAGCCAAGATCTATACCACCCGTCACGGCTATGCGCTGGACAGCTTTCAGGTGCTGGATCCGACGATGGCCACTTCACGCTACCGCGACCTGACCAGCTATGTCGAGCACGAACTGACGGCGCGGCTTACCAGCGACGAACCGCTGCCTCCCCCGTCCAAAGGCAGGGTCTCGCGGCAACTGAAGAACTTCCCGATTTCGCCCGAGGTCCTGATCCGCCCGGACGAGAAAGGCGCGTATCACTACTTGAGCATCGTCGCGGGCGACCGGCCAGGCCTGCTGTACCGCGTGGCGCGGGTGCTGAGCGGCTATGGAATCAGCGTGCACAACGCCAAGATCAACACGCTGGGCGAGCGTGCCGAGGACACTTTCCTGATCAGCGGCGATGCGCTCAACGAGACGCGCAACGTCGTCAGGCTGGAGACGGAGCTGGTGCAGGAACTGCAGCCCGCTTGAGGGCTACTCGTCGATGACGCTCTGCCCGGGAAACAGCTCTTCGTTGAACCCGAACAAGCGCAGGTCGCGGATGCGCATCGGGTAGAGAATGCCGTCCAGGTGGTCGGTTTCATGCTGCACTACCCGGGCATGGAAACCGCTCACCGTGCGGTCGATCACAGCGCCGTACTGATCGTGGCCGCGATAGCGCACGCGGGCGAAACGCGGTACGACGCCGCGCATGCCGGGAACCGACAGGCAGCCTTCCCAGCCCTCTTCCATTTCCTCGCCGATCGGCGTCAGCACCGGGTTGACCAGCACCGTGTAGGGAACCTGTTCGGCATCCGGATAGCGCGGATTGGCTCCAACCCCGAAGATCACCACCCGCAACGACTCGCCGATCTGGGGCGCGGCGATCCCGGCGCCGTTTTTCGCCCGCATCGTGTCGTCCATGTCCCGGATCAGGGCATGGAGTTCCGGCGTGTCGAAGCGCTCCACCGGTCCTGCCCTCTGCAGCAGCACCGGGTCGCCCATCCTCAGGACCGGCCTAACCGCCATGGCTTTCCACCAGCTTCTCCAGCACGACGCGCACCTTTCCCATCGCCTGCGTGAGCACCGCCCAGATCTGGTCGAGGTGCACGACATCCGCACTCTCGGCCCGTCCCGCAGCCCAGTTCGCGACCACCGCCACGGTGGCGTAGCACAGGCCGATCTCGCGCGCGAGCGCGGCTTCCGGCATCCCCGTCATGCCGACCATCGCCCCGCCGTCGCGCTCCAGGCGGTCGATCTCCGCCGCCGTCTCCAGTCGCGGCCCCTGGGTCGCCGCGTACACGCCGCCGTCGATCACGGGTGTATTGCTGGCCGCGGCGGCGGCGAGCAGATCCGAACGCAGCTTCTCGCAGTACGGATGCGTGAAATCGACGTGCGTCACGGGCTGTTCGGGGGAGTCGAAGAAGGTGTGCTTGCGCCCGTGAGTGTAGTCGATGATCTGCTTCGGCAGGGCGAGCGCGCCCGGTTTCAGGTCGGAGCGGATGCCGCCCACCGAGGCGACGGAAACGACCCGCGACACGTTCCTCGAATGCAACGCCCAGATGTTGGCGCGGTAATTCACCGCATGCGGCGGTATGGTGTGGCCGTAGCCGTGGCGCGCGATGAACACCACCTCGCGGCCGTTGAGCCTGCCGAAAGTCAGCGCCCCGGAAGGTTCGCCGTACGGCGTGCGCACCACCTCGCGGTGCGAAATCTGAAGATTGGCGAGCTGGGTCAACCCGGTGCCGCCGATGATACCCAGCATGCTCAGCCTTTCACCGCGTAGACCGCCGGCAGGTTCCGCCAGGCGTCGTTGACATCCATTCCAAAGCCGAACACGTACTTGTCCGGCAGGCGCACGCCCACGAACTCTGCCGCCACGGGCTTGGGTTTGGACAGCATCTTCTCGGCGAATACCGCCAGGTAGACGCCGGCCGCTCCCTGGGCGACGAGGCGGCTGCGGACCGCGGCGAGCGTGTGCCCTTCGTCCAGGACGTCGTCGAGAACCAGTACGGTGCGACCGGCCACACTGGTGCGCGGCTCGACTTTCCATTGAATCGTGCCGCCCCGGGTGTCGCCGGCGTAGCGGGTCACGTGAATGTAATCGAATTCAAGCGGAAAGCGCAGCCGCGGCAGCAACTGCCCGGTGAAGACCACCCCGCCGCCCATCACCCCGAGCACCAGCGGCACGGTATCCCCGAGCGCCGCCGTGATCTCTTTCGCCAGCCGCTCCACCGCCGCGCGAACCTCGTTCTCCGGGCACACCAGCTCCGCCTCGCGCAGCAGCTTCCAGGCCTTCTCCGCATCCAGCATCGCTGAATACCCGGCAGGATCAGCGCTCGCGCGTCACGCTGCGCAGAAAGGCGCTGAACTCGCTTCCCACCTCGGGATGACGCATCGCATACAGCACGTTGGCTTGCAGATAGCCGAGCTTCGATCCGCAGTCGTAGCGCACGCCTTCGAACTCGTAGGCGAGCGCGCGCTGCTCGGCCAGAAGCGTGCCGATGCCGTCGGTGAGCTGGATTTCTCCCCCCGCGCCGGGCTTGACCCGTTCGAGGTGGCCGAAGATCTCCGGCGTGAGCACGTAGCGGCCGACCACCGCCAGCGTGGAAGGGGCCAGCTCCGGTTTGGGTTTTTCCACGATGCCCGTGATGCGGTGCATGCCGCGCTCGCCGTGCTCGGTCTTGACGATGCCGTACGAAGAGGTCTCGTCGCGCGGAATGTTCTGCACGGCGATCAGGGCACAGCGCTCGCGCGCGTAGATGCTGGTCATCTGCTTCATCACGCTGGGCTGGCCGTCGATCAGATCGTCGGCCAGAATCACCGCGAACGGCTCGTGCCCGATCACGTGCCTGGCGCAGAGGATCGCGTGGCCCAGCCCCAGGGCCTCGGCCTGCCGGACATAGATGCAGCTCACGCCCTTGGGCAGGATATCCCGTGCCTGCTCGAGCAGTCGCGTCTTGCCTTTCGCCTCGAGCTCGGCCTCCAGCTCGTAGGCCTTGTCGAAATGATCCTCGATCGCGCGTTTGTTGCGTCCGGTCACGAAGACCATCTGCGTGATCCCCGCCTCGACCGCCTCCTCCACCGCGTACTGGATGAGCGGCTTGTCGACGATCGGCAGCATCTCCTTGGGACTGGCTTTGGTAGCGGGCAGAAACCGGGTACCGAGGCCGGCAACCGGAAACACGGCTTTGGTGATCTTGTTCAAGGAATCCTCGGGTGCCGTTTCACTGGGAACGCAACAGCAATTCTAGCAACCCCTCTTCGTCGAGCACAGCGACGCCGGCGTCGCGCGCCTTTTCGAGCTTGCCGCCGGGGTCCGCGCCGACGACCACGTAATCGGTCTTTTTCGAAACGCTGCCCGTTACTCTTCCCCCCGCCGCCTCGATGCGCTGCTTCGCCTCGTCGCGCGTGAGATGCGGCAGCGTACCGGTCAGCACGAAGGTCCTGCCCGCGAGCGGCGCGCCGCGCCCCGCGCGCGGCCTCTCCTCCTTCCACGCCACGCCCGCCTCGCGCAGGCGCCGGATGACCTGCCGGTTGTGCGGTTCGCGGAAGAAGTTCGCGATGCTCACGGCGACCACCGGCCCGACGTCCGGCACCTGCTGCAGCGCCTCTTCGTCCGCATCGAGCATCGCCTCGAGCTTTCCGAAGTGGCGGGCGAGATCGCGCGCGGTAGCCTCGCCCACGTTACGGATGCCCAGTGCGTAGATGAAGCGCGACAGAGTGGTGTCTTTGCTCTTCTCGATCGCCTCCAGAACATTGGACGCCGACTTCTCCGCCATGCGCTCCAGGCCGGCGAGCGTGCGCAGGTCGAGCCGGTACAGGTCGGCGGGCGTTTTCACCAGACCCTCGTCCACCAGCTGGTCCACCAGCTTCTCCCCCAATCCCTCGATGTCCATTGCGCGGCGGCTGGCGAAGTGGAGCAAGGACTGCTTGCGTTGCGCCGGGCAGTACAGTCCCGCCGTGCAGCGCGCCACTGCCTCGCCTTCCAGGCGCTCCACCTTCGAGCCGCAGATCGGGCATTTGGCCGGCATCCGGAACGCACGCACGCTTGCCGGGCGGCGCTCGCGCACCACGCTCACCACTTCCGGGATGACGTCGCCCGCCCGCCGCACGATCACGTAATCGCCGATGCGCACGTCCTTGCGCCGGATCTCGTCCTCGTTGTGCAGCGTGGCGTTGGTTACCGTGACGCCGCCGACGAAAACCGGCGCGAGCCGGGCGACCGGCGTCAGCGCGCCGGTGCGGCCCACCTGCACGTCGATGTCCAGAACCTGGGTAATCTCCTCCTGGGCGGGATACTTGTGCGCGATCGCAAAGCGCGGCGCACGGGACACGAAGCCGAGTCGATCGTGCGCGCGCAGATCGTCCACCTTGTAGACCACCCCGTCGATGTCGAACGGCAGGCTCGCGCGTCTTGCCCCGATCTCGCGGTAGTAGGCGAGCAGGCCATCCACGCCTTTCACCACTTTGCGCTCTTGTGCGACCGGGAACCGCAACGAAACGAGGTAATCGAGCTGCCGGCTGTGCCGGTCGCGGGGAATGTTTCCGCCGCGCACGGCGCCGATGCCGTAGGCGAAAAAAGCCAGCCGGCGCGATGCCGTGATGCGGGAATCGAGCTGCCGCAGCGAACCGGCGGCGGCGTTGCGCGGATTGGCGAACTCCTTTTCGCCGCGCGCGCGCTGCTCGCGATTGAGATTCTCGAAGTCGCGCTTGAGCATGAGCACCTCGCCGCGCACCTCGAGAAGTTCGGGCACACCGGCTGCGGCCAGCCGCAGCGGAACGGCGCGCAGCGTGCGCAGGTTCGCGGTCACGTCCTCTCCGGTATAGCCGTCGCCGCGGGTCGCCCCGAGCACGAAGGCGGCGTTTTCGAAGGTCAGGCTCACCGCCAGGCCGTCGAACTTCGGCTCCGCGCAGTACTCGACGTCGCCGTGCGCCTCGAGGCCTTCGCGCACCCTCCTGTCGAACGCCGCCACGTCGTCCTCGGCGAACGCGTTGTTCAGCGACAGCATCGGCGTCGCATGCGTGACTGCGGAAAGCTCGGCAAGCGGCGCGGCGCCCACCCGCTGCGTGGGCGAATCGGGCGTCACCAGCTCCGGATGCGCCGCCTCCAGCGCCTGCAGCTCGCGGAACAGGCGGTCGTATTCGGCGTCGGGAAGCGTCGGCGCGTCCTTGACGTAATAGTCGTAGTTGGCCTGCTCGATGACGCGCCGCAACTCGGCGGCGCGTGCCGCGGGCGATTTTGCGCCGGACATCAGGAGAAAAGGCGATGTGATGCCGGACTGCCCGCCGGCAGTCCCCGTGCGTCCATCGCCGCGTAGATGCTCCGCAGTTGCAGGCGGATCTTGTCCAGCCCGGCATCGTTGAGCAGTACGCGGTTGTCGTCGGCGAGCAGTCCGTCGAGCGACTCCGCGAAGTACCTGCCCATGGCAACCATGCGGTCGAAGGCATCCATTCCAGCCGCGGTGCGCGGCACGTCGAGCAGGAAGGTGATGCCGGGCGTGGTGATGTGGCGGATGTGTTCCGGCTTGAAGGGTTTCGACTCCTGGTTATCCAGCGTGAAGAGCGGATCGCCGGTCTCGTCGCGCAGCACGAATACCCCGCTCGGCAGCAGCGTCATTTTCGCCGCATCGGCCAGGGCGCGGATCTGCGCCCCGTGAAACACCTGCCCGGTGTGGGCGATGACGTTGATGCCGACGATCACATCGACATTGGAACAGAACTCGTTCAGCTCGCCTGCCGCTGCCAGCGCCGGTTCGATCTCCGGCAGCTCCGCGATGGCCGAGATGCTCCTGGCGTGATCCTTTACCGTCGTCGCCATCGACTCCAGCTGGCCGCGAGCGACCGGACCGCTGCGGTCGACCAGTTGCATCCCCACCCGCAGCGACGTGAACCACTGATTGCCGTCGGCAACCGGCTGCCAGGTCCGCGAATGGTAATCGTAGCCCGCGAGGACGATGCGTTTACCGGATGGAGCGAGCGCCTGCCGGAGGGCCGATATCGCCGCGGCCGGGATCACCTCGCCGGCGCGAACCTCCGCCACGTAATCGATCTTCGGATCCGGTGTTTCGTCTCCCGCCGCCAAGGACATCGCCGACTCGGTCTGCTGCCCCGCCGGGCCGGCGGCAAGCGGCGCAGAGACGAACTGCGGTTCGATGCGGGGCGCGTGCGAACCCGGCCTCACGCCTGCGACCGGTTCGGCCCCGCCTGCGAGCAGCACGTCGCTTTCCGGGCGCGGAAATGCGCGCTCCCCCCGCTTGCGGAACTGGCGCTCCTGCCACCAGTTGTACGCGACCACGCCGGCCACTACGCACAGGCCGAGCAGCAACAGCCCGATCTGCAAGTCACTCATCGTCTCTCCCCGCGGCGGCGACCGCGCGCACGCGTCAAGCCGCCTCTTCGCGCATGCGCAGAGCTTCCTCGATATCGACCGCCACGACCCTGGACACCCCCAGCTCCTGCATGGTCACGCCTACCAACTGCTGGGCGAGCTCCATGGTGATCTTGTTGTGCGTGATGAACAGGAACTGCGTCGAGGCCGACATCTTTCTGACCAGGTCGCAGAACCGCTCGGTATTGCTGTCGTCGAGCGGCGCGTCCACTTCGTCCAGCAGGCAGAACGGCGCCGGGTTGAGCTGGAACAGAGAGAACACCAGGGCGAGCGCGGTCAGCGCCTTTTCCCCGCCGGATAACAGGTGAATGGAGGAATTTCGCTTGCCCGGCGGTTGCGCGATCACCTGCACGCCGGCGTCCAGGATTTCCTCGCCGGTCATGACCAGCCGGGCGTCGCCGCCACCGAACAGAAACGGGAACATTTCTCCGAAGTGTTTGTTGACCTGTTCGAAGGTCTCCTGCAATCTCTCCCGCGTCTCGCGATCGATGCGGCGGATGGCGTTCTCGAGCGTGGCCATCGCCTCGGTGAGGTCGGCGGACTGCGAATCGAGAAAGTTCTTGCGCTCGCGCGCGGTGGCAAGCTCTTCCAGGGCGGCAAGATTGACCGCGCCCAGTGCGGCGATTTCGCCGTTCAGCCTGGCGATCTCGCTCTGCAGCGGGCCGGCCCGCACGCCTTTTTCGGCTTGACCGGCAAGCGCCGTTTCGTCGGCATGGGCCTCGGTCAGCTGCTGCGCAAGACTCTCTTCGGCGAGCCGTGCCTCCTGCTCCTTGAGACGCAGATCGTTGATCCGTTCCCGCAGCGGTGCCAGGCTCTGCTCGGCGGCCAGGCGCTGCTGCTCGGTCTCGCGCAGCTCGCCCTCGGTATTCTCGAGCCCATCGCGCGCCGCCGACATGGCCGTTTCGCATTCGGCGCGGGCGGAAAGCAGCTGCTGAAGCCGGGACTGCAAACTCGCCTCGTCGGCGCCGCCGATTTCCTCCTCCCACCGCTGCGCCTCCGACGCGAGTCGCGCCAGTTGTTGAGAGGTGGATTGATGGGAGGATTCCAGCTCCGTGATTTTTTGCTCTATGCTGCGACACTCGAAGCTCGCTTCCTGGTGCGCGTGCTCGGCGTGCTGGACCTCGTCCCGCCTCGCCTGCAGTTGCGTCCCGGCGGCGGCATAGGCTTGCTGTGATGTCCCGACGGCGTTCTGCAACTGCGCCAGACTCTCGATCAACGAGTCGACGTCGCGGCGTGCGGCAGTGGCGTGCCGGCCTTCCCGTTGCGCTTCGGCCGCGATCTCCTCCAGCTCGCGAACGATCTGGGTGCCCCGGCTGCTCACTCGTTCGGCGAGCTGGGTGAGGCGGACGTGATCGACCTTGATCTGGTGCTGGCGCTCCTGCAGTTCGGAGACTTCATTGCGCAGGCGCTCGACCGCATGCTCCAGTTCGCCTACTTCCGACTCGATCGCCGAAACCTTGGCGCGCGCCTCGGCCAGCGTCGCCTCGACCAGCCCGCGTTCGGCAAGCAGCGCCTCGATCTCGCGCTGGCGCGACAGGATGCCGTGCATTTCCGAGTCCGCAGCATGGAATGCCACGCTGGTGACAGTGAAGATGTGCCCCTGCGCGGTGACGAGCATCGCGCCGGGCGGGAGCTCTCGAGCGGCCTTCACCCCATGCTCCTGCTCGTCGAGCACATACACTCCATGCAGCCAGTCCTCGAGCACCGCCGCGAGCCGGCTATCGGTGCAGCTGACGTAATCGGCAAGCCGCGCCAGACCTGCCGGCACGGGGCCGGCTTCAGGGAACCGCGCCGCCAGATGGTGAAAAGACACCTTGCCGGGCGGCGGATCGGACAACAGTCCCTGCACTGCATCCAGGCTGTCCAGGCCGACGCTGTTGAGGCGCTCGCGCAACACCGCCTCGATGGCGTCCTCCCACCCGTCTCGAATACGCAGGCCCTGCCAGAGGTGCGGGCTGCGCTTCAGTCCGTGGCGTTCCAGCCATGGTTCCATGCCGGCCGCGCGGGTGACCTGTTCCTGCAGCGATTGCAGCGCGGTCAATCGCGCGTCGATCTGGTTCAATCGCTGCTGCATTTGCTCCGCAGCCTCCCGCGCCGGGTTCAGCTCGGTTTCCTTGTCGGGTAGCGTGGATTCGGCGAGCGACAGCGCCTCC
This sequence comes from Burkholderiales bacterium, assembly GCA_035651315.1. Lineage (GTDB taxonomy): Bacteria > Pseudomonadota > Gammaproteobacteria > Burkholderiales > Eutrophovitaceae > DASRFY01. The sequence continues at coordinate 44,320 of DASRFY010000016.1, read as the reverse complement.
CGCCGTTCCGCAAGCGCGTCCGATACTTCGCCCAGCTCGCGGTCGAGTCGCACCAGTTCGCTGGTGTCGGGCAGTTCGAGGGTGTCCCGCTCCTCCTCCAGCCGCAGTCTGCGCCCCTCGAGCTGGGTCACGAGCTTTTCCGAATGGCTGACCCGGGTGCGCGCCAGCTCGAGCTGTTGCTCGGCGCGCGCGAGATCCAGTTGCACTGCCTCGGCGCGAACCCGCGCCGCATGATAGGCCTGTTCGGCCGCCGGCAGCGCCTCGCGGGCGGTACGCAGCCGATCGGCCAGCGCTCCGGCCCGCTGCGTCGCCTCGCCCAGCATCCGCTCGCTTTCCGCGCGGCCGCGCTCGAACGCCGCCAGCGTGGCCCGCTGTTCTTCGATCTGGCCGCGCACGCCGGCAAGTTGGCGCTCGGCGCGCGCACGCGTGTCGCGCAGGTGCTGGATCTCCTGCTCCAGGCGCGCAATTTCGGCATTGGCTTCGTAGAGCCTGCCCTGCGCCGCGTGCACCCGATCCGACGCCGCATAGTGCTCCGCTCGCAACTGCTCGACCTTGCGTTCGGCCTCGCGCAACCGCGCCGTCTCCGCCTCCAGCTCGATGGCGGCGCCGTCGAGCTCGCGCCGGATCCGGGCGCGTTGTGCGGCGGCATCGCGCTTGCGCGTGAACCACAGCAGCTGCTGGGCGTTCTTGAGCTGTGCCTCCAGCTCCTGGTATCTGCCCGCTTTCTCGGCTTGGGCTTCCAGGTGCTCCAGCTGCTTGGCGAGCTCCTGGCAGATGTCTTCGACTCGCAGCAGGTTTTCGCGCGCGTCCTGCAGGCGCAGCTCGGTCTCGCGGCGCCGCTCGCGATACTTCGACACGCCCGCCGCCTCCTCCAGGAAGCTTCGCAGCTCCTCGGGCTTCGCCTCGATGATGCGCGAAATCGTTCCCTGCTCGATGATTGCGTAGGCCCGTCCGCCCAGACCCGTGCCGAGAAAGATGTCCGCGACGTCGCGCCGCCGCACATGCTGGTTGTTGATGAAGTAAGATGACTCGCCTTCGCGTTCGAGCACGCGCTTGACGGAGATCTCGGCATACTGCGACCAGGGTCCCGCCGCCCTGCCGAGGCTGTTGTCGAAGACCAGCTCGACACTGGCCCGCGAAACCGGCTTGCGGGCCCCGGAGCCGTTGAAAATCACGTCCTGCATGCTTTCGCCGCGCAACTGCTTTGCGGACGACTCCCCCAGCACCCAGCGTACTGCGTCGATGACGTTGGATTTGCCGCAACCGTTGGGCCCGACCACCGCGACCAGACGGCCGGGGACGGAGATGTGGGTTGGATCGACGAAGGATTTGAAGCCGGCGAGCTTGATGTGGGTGAGCTGCACTGTTGCGGCGTGTTAAGAGTTTATAATTCAGCAACAAAGAAATAAAACAAGCGCCTGGGAAGCGGTGCGGACCAGGCGCGTTTTTCGATTGCTATTTTATCCGATCGCTCCCCCTTTTCATCCGATTCCTCGCCTCCAGGAGCCAATGCCGCGCAAGCCGTCGAAATCGCTCGAGACTTTCCCCAATCCCAATCCGGGGCGGGAATATCTCATTCATATGGAGATACCGGAGTTCACCTGCCTGTGCCCAAAGACCGGGCAACCGGACTTCGCCACGCTGCTTCTCGACTATGTGCCTGATCGCGCCTGCGTGGAGCTGAAAAGCCTCAAGCTCTACATCTGGTCATATCGCAACGAGGGCGCATTCCACGAGGCGGTGACCAACCGCATCCTCGACGATCTAGTCGCCGCGACCAGGCCGCGCTTCATGCGGCTCACCGCCCGCTTCTTCGTGCGCGGGGGGATCTTCACCACGGTGGTCGCCGAGCATCGCAAGCGGGGCTGGAAGCCGCGGCCGGAACTGGAGCTGCGGCGCTTCGAGCAGGCCTCCAGCGTGCGCGGATGAATCCGAACCTCGCGCGCCTGCAGCCGTATCCGTTCCAGAAGCTCGCGGCGCTCTTGTCCGGCATTCGACCCGATCCGTCGCGTCGCGCGATCAACCTGTCGATCGGCGAACCCAAGCATGCGACGCCGGCGTTCATCAAGAAGGCGTTGTGCGACAACCTCGACGGGCTCGCCTCCTATCCGGCCACCGCCGGTACCGACGCGTTGCGGGAGGCGATCGCGGCGTGGCTCGGGCGGCGGTACGGCATTCCGGCGCCGGACCCGAAGAAGCAGGTGGTGCCCGTCAACGGCAGCCGCGAGGCGCTGTTCGCCTTCGCGCAGGCGGTCATCGATGCCTCCCGGGCCGTACCTGCGGTCGTGGCGCCGAATCCCTTCTATCAGATCTACGAAGGCGCGGCGCTGCTGGCGGGCGCGACCCCGCAGTTCATCAACGCGCTTCCCGACACCGGCTTCGCGCTCGATCCGGACCAGATTCCGGCGGACGTTTGGACTCGTACCCAGCTCGTCTACGCCTGTTCGCCCGGCAATCCGACCGGGCGCGTGATGCCGATGGAAGAATGGGCGCGGCTATTCGACCTGTCCGACCGATATGGCTTCGTCGTCGCATCCGACGAGTGCTACTCGGAAATCTATTTCGACGAGCGCAAGCCTCCGTTAGGCGCCCTAGAGGCGGCTTGCCGCCTCGGCCGCGCCGGCTACCCGCGACTGGTGGTGTTCAGCAGCCTGTCCAAGCGCTCCAACGTTCCCGGGATGCGCTCCGGCTTCGTTGCCGGTGACGCGGCGGTACTGGAGAAATTCCTTTTGTATCGAACCTATCACGGGTCGGCGATGGGACCGGCGGTGCAGGCCGCGAGCGTCGCCGCCTGGGGCGACGAGGCGCACGTCGAGGAGAACCGCCGCATGTACCGCGAGAAGTTCGATGCGGTGCTGCCGCTGCTGCGCGCGGTCACTCGGGTCGACATGCCCGATGCCGCTTTCTATCTGTGGCTCGCCACGCCGATCCCCGACACCGAGTTCGCTAAGGGATTGTTCGAACACTATAATGTGACCGTTCTGCCGGGCAGCTTTCTGGCTCGTGAAGCGCGCGGCGTTAATCCCGGCGCCAACCGCGTTCGCATCGCACTGGTCGCCCCGCTCGCGGAATGCGTCGAGGCGGCGGGCAGGATCAGGGAATTCATGGGCGGGCTGTGAGACAGGGACCAGGACACAGATGACGAATCTTCAGACGGTGATCGAGCAGGCGTTCGAATCGCGCGCGGGCATCACGCCGGACAACGCCGCGGCGGAGCTGCGCGAGGCGGTCGCCGAGACGCTTGCACTGCTCGACTCCGGCAAATTGCGCGTGGCCGAGAAGCGCGGCGGCGAATGGATCACGCACCAGTGGATCAAGAAGGCGGTGCTGCTTTCCTTCCGCCTCGAGGACAACGAAGTCATCCGCGACGGCTACACCAACTATTTCGACAAGGTCGCGCCCAAGTTCGCCGGTTACGGGGACGCTGACTTCCGCAGCGGAGGTTTCCGGGTGGTGCCGCCCGCGGCGGTGCGGCGCGGCGCGTTCATCGGCAGAAACGTCGTGCTCATGCCCTCCTACGTCAACATCGGGGCCTACGTGGACGAAAGCACCATGGTCGATACCTGGGCGACCGTGGGCTCCTGCGCGCAGATCGGCAGGAACGTGCACCTGTCAGGCGGCGTGGGCATCGGCGGAGTGCTGGAGCCGATCCAGGCGAACCCGACGGTCATAGAGGACAATTGCTTCATCGGCGCGCGCTCCGAGATCGTCGAAGGCGTCATCGTCGGCGAAGGCTCGGTGATTTCGATGGGCGTCTACATCGGCGCCAGCACCAGGATCTACAATCGCGAAACCGGCGAAGTCACCTATGGCCGGGTCCCGCCGGGCTCCGTCGTCGTCTCCGGCAATCTGCCGTCCGCCGACGGAAAATATAGCCTGTACTGCGCGGTGATCGTGAAGCAGGTGGACGCCGGGACGCGGGCGAAAACGAGCATCAACGAACTGCTGCGAGGCGAGTGACGCGCCGCGGATGATTTCGCCGCGGCGTGCATGGCCGGCCGGTGCGGTTCCGGAGAGCTCGCGGCGGGCGCGTGATGGCGGCGGCCGTGCAGGCGGCAACGGGTTCTTGCGCGGAGAATGAAATTCCGCGCGCGTGCGGCAATTTCGACAACGAGGGCATACCATGTTCCTTGATCCTTTGTTCAAGCTGATGGCGGAGAAGGAAGCCTCCGATCTGTTCATCTCGGCCGGCGCTCCGATTTCGATCAAGATCCTCGGCAACATCATGCCGGTGAACCAGCAGATCATCGACGGCGAACTCGTCCGCAAGATCGCCTACGAGCTGATGAGCGAAAAGCAGGGCAAGGAGTTCGACGGGGCATGGGAGATGAACTTTTCTCATGTCGTGCACAGCGTGGGGCGGTTCCGAGTCAACATATTCCGCCAGCGCGGCAACGTGGGGCTCGTCATCCGCTATCTGAAGAGCGGCACGCCCGGCATCGATCGGCTCAAGCTGCCCGCGCTGCTCAAGGAGCTGGTGCTCGAAAAACGCGGCTTCATCCTGGTGGTCGGATCGACCGGTTCGGGCAAGTCCACCACGCTCGCCGCCATGATCGAGCACCGCAACGCGCTCCGGCCGGGCCACATCCTCACCATCGAGGACCCGATGGAGTTCGTGTTCCGCAACGACAAGTGCGTGATCAACCAGCGCGAGGTCGGCACCGATACCCACTCCTACGAGCACGCGCTGGTGAACGCGATGCGGGAGGCGCCCGACATGATGATGATCGGCGAGATCCGCGACCGGCAGACGTTGCAGCACGCCCTGCTGTATGCGCAGACCGGGCATCTGTGTCTTTCCACGCTGCATGCGAACAACAGCTACCATGCGCTGAATCGCATCATCAACTTCTTCCCCTACGACGCGCGGCCTTCGCTGCTGTCGGATCTTTCGATCAGCCTGCGGGCGATCGTTTCCCAGCGACTGGTGAAGGCCAACGACGGCACGCTGGTCGCCGCGGTCGAGGTGATGCTCAACACCAAGCTGGTCGCGGAGCACATCCGCAAGGGAGAGATCGAGCAGATCAAGGAAGCAATGGAGCAGAGCCTCACGCCCGGATCGAAGACCTTCGAGCAGGCGCTGTTCGAGCTCTACCAGCAGGGAATCATTTCCAAGGACGAGGCGCTGAAGAATTCCGATTCGGCGACCAACCTTTCCTGGCTGATCAACAACTACGAGCAGAAGGCGGTCGGGAAGCTGGGCGAGAGCCCGACCGGCAAGGTGGTGATCAAACCGGGCGGCAGCTACTCGTTCAGCGAGATCAAGCTCAACGTCGACACCGACAAGAAGTGAACGCGGCCGATCCCGGGGCCGTCTCGACAATATGAAATCTCCCACGCTCGAGCTGGCGCGCGCGCTGATCGCGCGCCGTTCGGTGACGCCCGAGGACGGCGGCTGCCAGGCGGCCCTCGCCGAGCGGTTGGCCCCGCACGGGTTTGCCGTCGAACGGCTGCGCTGCGGGGCGGTCGAGAACCTGTGGGCGCGGCGCGGCAAGGCGGCGCCGACGGTATGCTTCGCCGGCCATACCGACGTGGTCCCGCCCGGCCCTCTCGATCACTGGCACTCCGATCCCTTCACGCCGAGCGAGCGCGAAGACCGGCTGTATGGCCGCGGTGCCGCCGACATGAAGTCCTCGATCGCGGCGTTCGTGACCGCCGTCGAGACGTTTATCGCCGAGCGTCCGGACCACTCCGGGTCGATCGCCCTGCTGCTTACTTCCGACGAGGAAGGCCCGGCGACCGACGGCACGGTGAAGGTCGTGGAGCGCCTCGGCGCGCGCGGCGAGCACATCGACTACTGCATCGTCGGCGAGCCGACCTCATCCTCCGAGCTCGGCGACGTCATCAAGAATGGCCGTCGTGGCTCGCTTTCCGGCGAACTCACGATACGCGGCGTGCAAGGTCATGTCGCCTATCCGCAGCTTGCCCGCAACCCGGTGCATCTGTTCGCGCCCGCGCTTGCCGAGCTCGCCGGTACCGAGTGGGATCACGGAAACGAATTCTTTCCCCCGACCACTTGGCAGGTGTCGAACGTCCATGCCGGCACCGGTGCCGCCAACGTCATTCCGGGCGAAATGAAAGTGCTGTTCAATTTCCGGTTCTCGCCGGCGAGCACGGTCGAGAGCCTGAAGCGCCGCGTGGGTGAAATTCTCGACCGTCATCGACTCGCGTATTCGATCGAATGGTCCTTGGCGGGCAATCCTTTCCTGACGCGGCGCGGCAGGCTCGTCGAGGCGCTGTCGGATGCGGTGCAAACGGTCACGGGCCGCCGGCCCGAGCTTTCCACCAGCGGCGGCACCTCGGATGGGCGTTTCATCGCCGCCATCTGTCCCGAGATCGTCGAGCTCGGCCCGGTGAGCGCGTCGATCCACAAGATCGACGAGCACATCGCGGTGGCCGATCTGGACGCGCTGTTCCGGATCTACCTGCAGGCGCTGCGCAACCTGCTCGATGTTCGCTGAGGGGCGCTCCACCCTGCGCACCGTTCGCGACTGCCTGCGCTTCGCCGTCAGCCGCTTCAACGAGGCGGGCCTTGCCTTCGGGCACGGCTGCGACAACGCCTTCGACGAGGCGGCATACCTGATCCTGCACGCCCTGCGGTTGCCGCCGGACCGGCTGGAGCCGTTTCTCGATGCTAGGCTCACCCGCAGCGAAGTCGAGAGCGTGCTCGAGCTGTTGCGGCGACGCGCGGAAGAACGCGTTCCGGCGGCCTACCTGACGCACGAGGCCTGGCTGGGCGAATATCGTTTCTACGTCGACGAGCGCGTGATCGTGCCGCGCTCGCACATCGCGGATCTGCTGCGCGAGGGCCTGGCGCCCTGGGTACCCGACCCCGCGGCCGTTGCCCGGGTGTTGGACCTGTGCACCGGCTCGGGCTGCCTCGCGATCCTCGCCGCACTCGCCTTTCCGAATGCCCAGGTCGAGGCCACGGACCTGTCCGCGGCGGCGCTGGAAGTCGCGCGGCGCAATCTGGCCGACTATGGCCTGGAAAGCCGCGTGGATCTGCACCAGGCCGATCTCTACGGCGAGCTGTCCGGCCGGCGCTACGACGTCATCCTGTCCAACCCGCCGTACGTGCCAGCGGCGTCCATGGCCTCGCTTCCCGCGGAATATCGCGCGGAACCGCAGCTCGCCCTTGCGGGCGGGAAAGACGGTCTGGATTTCGTGCGCCGGATCCTCGCCGGCGCGGCGGCGCGGATTACGCAAGACGGTGTCCTCGTGGTGGAGATCGGCGATAACCGGGACGCGCTGGAGCGTGCCTTCCCCGCGCTCGAATTCGCCTGGCCATCGCTTGCCGCGGGCGGAGAGCGCGTTTTCGTGCTCACCGACGAACAGCTCCCCTAGCCCGTCGGCGGGATGGCCGGCTTATTCGGCGCGCCGCCTGCCGCGAGCTGCCGGCAGTACGCGCCGACGCCGGGGCGTGGCGTCCCTCGCGCGCCGTCAATTGCCCACCCATTCGAGCAGGCGCCGGATCTCGGATTCCCTGAGCTCGGTCCACCCGCCGCGCTTGAGGTTCGGCGGCAGGGCTACGATGCCGAAACGCGCCCGCATCAACCGGCTCACTTGCAGGCCGAGGGCCTCGAACATGCGCCGCACGATGCGATTGCGGCCTTCGCGCACGATTACGCGATACCACCGGTTCCTGCCTTCGCCGCCTTTCGGCTCGAGAACCTCGAACCGCGCGTCTCCGTCGGAGAGCCGGACGCCGCGCTGTAGCTGACGCGCCTGCTCCTCGCTCAGGCTGCCGAACAGGCGCACTGCGTACTCGCGCTCGACCTCGAAGCGCGGATGCATCAGGCGGTTGGCGAGTTCGCCCGAGGTCGTGAATATCAGCAGTCCGCGAGTGTTGAAATCGAGCCGGCCGACCGCCAGCCACTTGGCGCTGCGAATCGCCGGCAGCTTCTCGAATACGCTGGGACGCCCCTGCGGATCGTCGCGCGAGACGATCTCGCCTTCCGGCTTGTGATACAGAATCACGCGCGGCAGGCGCGAGGTCACCTTGAACTTGATCTGACGCCTGCCGACCTGGATGAGGTCTTCCGTCGTTACCCGTTGCCCGAGCGCGGCCGGGGCGCCATTGACCTTGACCTTGCCGGACTGGATCAGCTCTTCCATGGCGCGACGCGAGCCCAGTCCCGCCTGGGCGAGCACCTTCTGCAGCTTCTGGGAACGCACCACCGGCACTGCCGCCGGCTCGACCCGGGCCCGCCTCGGCGGCGCCCGCAACGGCGATTTGCGCGAGGTCTTCGCGACCGCCGGTGCGGTCTTCGGCAGCGACCGCCGGACGCGTTTTTTCGGTTCCGCGGTCGCCGGCACTATACGGGCCTTCGCTCGATCACCGCCTGGGCCAGGGTTCCGCTGTCGACGTGCTCCAGCTCGCCGCCCACCGGCAGGCCGCGTGCGATGCGCGTGACCCGCAGTCCGCGCGGCGCGAGCATCTCCGCGACGTAGTGCGCGGTCGCCTCGCCTTCGACGGTGAAGTTGGTCGCCAGTATGACCTCCTTGATCAGCCCGTCGGTGGCTCGCCGGAGCAGCCGGTCGAGATGAATCTCCCTGGGACCGATGCCGTCGAGCGGGCTGAGCTTGCCCATGAGCACGAAATACAGGCCGCCATAGGCCTGCGTCTGTTCCATCATCGCGAGATCGGCGGGCGTCTCGACCACGCACAACTGGGCCGCGTCGCGGCGTGGAGAGCGGCACAGCGCACAAACCGGTTCCTCCGCGAAGCTGTTGCACTTCTCGCAGTGGCGGATACGTTCGAGTGCCCGATCCAGCGCTTGCGAGAGTCGTTGCGCACCCGGGTGGTCGCGCTGCAGCAGATGGTAGGCCATGCGCTGCGCCGACTTGGGGCCGACGCCGGGCAGACAGCGCAGCGCCTCGATCAGCTCTTCGAGAGAGGAAGGCGTCTTCATTGAGGGCCAAGGTAACTACAGAGACACGGAAGCGCAGGGAATCCCAAAGACGACGATGGACCACCAAGGCGCGAAGAGGCCAAGAACCCCATGAACGCCCCGCGCGAATTCCTTGATGCCCCGGCGGTTAAACGCGATTTTCTCCGAGTCTCCGTGGCCAGTACATCGGGAGCTAGAACGGAAGCTTCATTCCCGGGGGCAAGGGAAGACCCGCGGCGACGGTGGACATCTTCTCCTGCGTTGCGGCCTCGACGCGGCGCACTGCGTCGTTGACCGCGGCTGCCACCAGATCCTCGAGCATGTCCTTGTCTTCGCCGAGCAGGCTCGGATCGATGGACACGCGCTTGACGTCGTGGCGTCCCGTCATCACTACCCTGACCATGCCCGCGCCGGCCTGACCCTCCACCTCCATGGAGGCGATTTCTTCCTGCACCTTCTTCAGATTCTCCTGCATCTGCTGGGCCTGCTTCATCAGACCCGCGAGCTGTCCTTTCATCATGTTTGCCGTCCTTACCCTATCGGTTTGATCGAGGAATCGACGATACGCGCATCGAAGTTTTCCACCAGCTCCCGCACGAACGGATCGGCGTCGATCGATTGAACCGCGCGGTCGAACCTCTCCCGACGCTCGCGGTCCTCTTGCGCGGCCGGCGTGTTCTCGCCCCCGCCGATCGCGATGTGCAGGCGTATTCGCCGCCCCAGGCGCTCCTCGAGCGCCGACTGCAGCTTGTCGGTATAGGCCTTCTCGACCAGGTGCCGGTGCGCTTCTGGCACCGCGAGTTCCATCGTCGCGCCGTCCAGGCGCCGGAACTCGCAGTGCTCCGCCAGCATCCGCGCCATGCCGCCCAGCTTGATCTGGCCGATCAGCGACCGCCAGTCGGTGGTGTCCGCCGCCGCGCGGGAAGACGCCGCGCCCTGCGGGGCCGCCGTTTCTCCCGCAGGAGCGACCGGTGCTGCCGTCCCGCCGCCGGCCTCAGCCACCGGTCGGAACGCATGCATGCGCAGCAGCGTCATCGTGAATCCGCCGTACGCGTCCGGCGCGAGTTCCAGGTCCCGGCGCCCGTGCAACGCGATCTGGTACATGAGCTGAACGTCCTCCGGCGCGAACCGGGCCGCAAGCTCGAGCAGCTCGGCGCGATGCGGTTCGTCTTCGGAAATCGCGTCCGGCACCGTCTGCGCCAGCGCCAGGCGGTGCAGGACGGTCGCCAGCTCCTCGAGCGCGGCGTCGAAAGAAAGACCGCGCGCAGCCATGCGGTCCGCCTCGGCGATGAAGCCCCGGGCATCCCCGCCGGCAAGCGCGCGCAACAGGTCGATGAGGTAGCTGCGATCGACCGCTCCCAGCATGTCCCGCACCGCGGCCTCCTGCACCTTGCCGCCGCCGTGGGCGATCGCCTGGTCGAGCAGGGACAGGGCGTCGCGCATGCTTCCCTGCGCCGCGCGCGCGAGCAGCGCCGGCGCCAGCGCATCGAAGGGCACCGCCTCGCGCTCCAGCACCTTGACGAGCTGGTCGCGGATCTGCGGCGCCGGAATCTGCTTCAGATTGAACTGTAGACAGCGCGACAGCACCGTGACCGGAATCTTTTGCGGGTCGGTGGTGGCGAGAATGAACTTGACGTGCTCGGGCGGCTCTTCCAGCGTCTTCAGCATGGCGTTGAACGCCGAGCGCGACAGCATGTGCACTTCATCGATGATGTAGACCTTGAAGCGACCGGCGGTCGGCGCATACAGGGCACTCTCCAGCAGGTCGCGCATGTTGTCGACCTGTGTATTCGACGCTGCATCCAGCTCCAGCAGGTCGACGAAGCGGCCGCTGTCGATATCGGCGCACGCCGCGCATGTGCCGCAGGGCGTCGAGCTCACCCCGGTCTCGCAGTTGAGCGCCTTGGCCAGGATGCGCGCCAGCGTCGTCTTGCCTACTCCGCGGGTTCCCGCGAGCAGCCAGGCGTGATGCAGCCGCCGCTGGTCGAGGGCATTGGCGAGCGCCTTGACGACGTGTTCCTGCCCGACGATCTCGGAGAAGGATCGCGGCCGGTATTTGCGAGCCAGAGCGAGGGTCACGGGACCGCCTTCGGCGCGAAGCGATAAGCGAGCTGCAGCGCGACGAAATTGATGCCGCTGTTTGGCTCCTTGATGCCGGCGTTGGAAAAATGAACGATGCGCAGGCCCACCTCGTACTGGAGGTGCTCGCCCAGCCGCAAGCCGAAGCCCAACAGGTCGCCGAATTGAAGCGAGGTGCTGAAGCGCCGCTCGGCATTGATCAACGTATGCGAGATCAGATGCACGCCGACCCCGCCCTCTAGGTAGAGCGGCCCGGTGCCGGTAGGCTCCAGACGAAAGACCGGCGTCACGCCCACTTCCTTCGTGTCATGGCTGGATTCTCTACCGTAGGCATGCCAGTAACCGGCATCGAGGGACAGATTGCCGCGCAGTTTCCAGTCACCGAACGACCAGCCCGGGAAACCGAATTCGCGGAACCAGCCGACCTCGACCATGGCGGCGTTTTCGCCCGGGCCGCCCATGATCGACACTCCATCGGCAGCACCAGCAACCACGGGCGCGAGGCCCGCGGCGGCGAGCAGCGCCGCAAACGCGCGTCGCTGCGTTGCAAAGTGGCGGCGAGCCTGAACCCCGGCACTCGCACGGAATAGCTTTGGCTGCTTCCTTCCGGACCTGACCAGGTTCACTATCGTGCGATGCGGGGAGGCCCGCCATGAGAGAAGGCGCGGGGCGCGAGACAGCAGGCGCGAGGCGATGTGCAGCGGCGCGAACGCGCCTCCCGACCTCGCCTCGCTTGCCACTCCTCGCCCCTCACGCAGTTGTTACGGGTATCTTGCCGATCTTCGCCTGCCATTGCGCAGGCCCGCTCCGATGCAGCGAATCGCCTCCGGCGTCCACCGCGACGGTAACCGGCATGTCCTTTACCTCGAACTCGTAGATTGCCTCCATGCCGAGGTCTTCGAAGGCGACGACACGCGACGACTTGATTGCCTTGGACACCAGATACGCGGCACCGCCGACCGCGATCAGGTACACCGCCCGGTGCTTGCGGATCGACTCGATCGCGGCGGGACCGCGCTCCGCCTTGCCGATCATGCCGAGCAGGCCGGTTTTCTCCAGCATCAGGTCGGTGAATTTGTCCATGCGCGTCGCGGTCGTCGGGCCGGCGGGGCCGACCACCTCGCCCCGTACCGGGTCCACGGGGCCGACGTAATAGATGAACCGGTTGCGGAAATCCACCCCCGCCGGCAACCCCTTCCCCGAGAGCAGGAGTTCCTGGATACGCTTGTGGGCCGCATCGCGACCGGTAAGCAGCCTGCCGTTGAGCAACAGCGTTTCCCCCGGCTTCCAAGATGCGATTTCCTCGCGCGTCAACCTGTCGAGGTCGACGACCCGCGCATCGGGCGCCGGGGCCCAGTGCACATTCGGATAGTCCTGCAGGCGCGGCGGCTCCAGCCGTGCCGGCCCGCTGCCGTCGATCTCGAAATGGGCGTGGCGGGTCGCCGCGCAATTCGGAATCACGGCCACCGGCAGCGACGCCGCGTGAGTCGGGTAATCCCTGATCTTGACGTCGAGCACGGTGGTCAGTCCGCCCAAGCCCTGGGCGCCGATGCCCAGCGCGTTGACCCGGTCGTGAATCTCGATGCGCAGCTCCTCCAGGCGGGTGCGCGGACCGCGCGCCTTGAGCTCGTGCATGTCGATCGGCTCCATCAGCGCTTCCTTGGCGAGCACCATCGCCTTTTCCGCGCTGCCGCCGATGCCGATGCCCAGCATCCCGGGCGGACACCAGCCCGCGCCCATGGTCGGAACGGTCTTCACCACCCAGTCCACGATGCTGTCGGAGGGATTGAGCATGACGAACTTCGATTTGTTTTCCGATCCGCCTCCTTTCGCGGCGATCCGGACCTCGACGCTGTCGCCCGGCACCAGCTCCATGTGGACGACCGCGGGAGTATTGTCGCGGGTGTTCCTGCGGGCGCCGGCGGGATCGGAGAGGATCGAAGCGCGCAGCTTGTTCTCCGGATCCAGGTAGGCGCGCCGTACGCCCTCGTTGACCATGTCCGCCACGCTCATCGTGGCGCCGTCCCATCGCACCTTCATGCCGATCTTCAGGAAAGCCACCACGATTCCCGTATCCTGGCAGATCGGGCGTCTGCCCTCGGCGCACATCCGGGAATTGGTCAGAATCTGCGCGATCGCGTCGCGCGCCGCCGCGGACTGCTCGCGCTCGTACGCCGCAGCAAGGGAGCGGAGGTAATCCTGCGGATGATAGTAAGAGATGTACTGCAAGGCGTCGGCGACGCTCTCGATCAGGTGTTCCTGGTGAATCGCGCTCATGGGCCAATTCTAGCAGGGTGTTAGAAATGTCGATGTCGCCGCCAAGAATTTCCGAAAAGTCACAAGGGCGCATGCCGTCTCCCTCCGGCTACGGCTATTCCCGAGGAGAGGCAGCGAGGACTCGACCCGGGTGAGCTTTTCAACACGCCGCTACTTGCGCCGCAGCTTGCTGGCTATAATTGAGCGCACCGGACCGAACAACACTCCTGCCGGGAGAAACATCGCATGAGCACCAGAGGATCGGTACTGAAGCCGAACGCCCGCAAACCGGTGCGGATCGAGGCCGAGTATCCGTCCTTCATCCCCGCACCTTGGGCTCCACCGGCAAGCCCAAGGGCCGCGGCGAATCCATATAGGAGGCGAACGTCAGGCGATCGCCGAGGGCTGCGCGCGGCCAGAGAGATCGGTCCGATCCCGGAAACCGGGAGACGTCGGCTTCGGCGACAATGTGACCAGTGTATAAAACCCGATTAAGCTGGACTTGTCAAAGAACCAATTTACTTTTGTACGGGAGGCAAGCTCCAATGGCAAGGAAGACTCAAGCGAAAGAACACACCGAGTTCAGCGAAGCGCAAATCGCGGTGCACTGGAAAGAAGAAAAGTATTTCAAGCCGCCGAAGAAATTCGTCCAACAGGCGAACATGAAGGACAAGGATGTTCGCAAGCGGTTCGCTCTGAACCGCTTCCCCAACTGCTTCAAGGAGTACGCGGAGATGCTGACCTGGTTCGAGCCGTATCGCACGGTCCTCGACACGAGCAACCCGCCCTTCTGGAAGTGGTTCGTCGGCGGCAAGCTCAACGCGAGCTACAACTGTGTCGATCGCCACCTCGCGCAGTATCGCAACAAGGCGGCGCTCATCTTCGTTCCCGAGCCCGAAGACGAGCCGATTGTGGCGCTGACTTACCAGGAGCTCTACGTCCGGGTGAACGAGATGGCGGCGCTTTTGCGAGACTTCTGTGGGCTGAAGACAGGCGACCGCGTGACTCTGCACCTTCCGATGACGCTCGAGCTGCCCATCACGATGCTTGCCTGTGCGCGGCTGGGCGTTATCCACTCGCAGGTGTTCGGCGGGTTCTCCGGCCAGGCGTGCGGCACGCGCATCCAGGACTCGGGCAGTCACATCCTCATCACGATGGATGCCTACTGGCGTTCTGGAAAACTCGGTGATCACAAAGCAAACGCGGATGTTGCCGTGCAAACCGCGAAAGAGCTGGGCCAGCAGGTGGACAAGGTCCTCGTCTGGCAGCGCTACCCGGGCAAGGTCAGCTCGCAAACGCCGATGGTCAAGGGGCGCGATTTCTTCGTCAATGAAGTCCTGAAGGATTACCAGCGCACGCTCGTAGATCCCGTGCCGATGGATTCGGAAGCGCCGCTGTTCCTTATGTACACCAGCGGCAGCACCGGGAAGCCGAAAGGGTGCCAGCACCGCACCGGCGGCTACCTGGCCTACGTTGCCGGCACCTCCAAGTACATTCAGGACATCCATCCGACCGACACGTACTGGTGTCTGGCCGACATCGGTTGGATTACCGGGCATTCGTACATCGTCTACGGTCCGCTCGCCATTGCCGCCAGTAGCGTGGTGTACGAAGGCGTCCCTAGTTATCCCGATGCGGGGCGTCCGTGGAGGATCGCCGAGCGGTTGGGCGTCAACATCTTCCACACCGCGCCGACCTCGATCCGCATGCTGCGCAAACAGGGGCCCGAGGAACCAAGAAAGTACAACTACCACTTCAAGCACATGACGACCGTCGGCGAACCCGTCGAGCCGGAAGCGTGGCGCTGGTACTACGACGAGGTCGGCAAAGGCGAAGCCGTTATCGTCGACACCTGGTGGCAGACCGAGAACGGCGGATTCCTATGCAGCACGCTTCCCGCCATTGACCCGATGAAACCCGGGAGCGCTGGACCGGGAGTGCCGGGAATTCATCCGGTTATCTACGACGAAAACGGCAAGGAGGTTGCCGCAGGTTCGGGCCGCGCGGGCAACATCTGCATTCGCAATCCGTGGCCCGGCATCATGCAGACGATCTGGGGAGATCCCCAAAAGTTCGTGGACCAGTATTACGCCCGCTATTGCAAGAACCCCAAGAGCAAGGACTGGCGCGACTGGCCCTACATGGCGGGCGACGGCGCCATGCTCGCGGCCGACGGTTATTTTCGGATCCTTGGCCGCATCGACGACGTCATCAACGTAGCCGGCCATCGTCTCGGCACCAAGGAGATCGAGTCCGCGTGCATGACGGTGCCCGAGGTCGCCGAAGCTGCGGTAATCCCGGTCGCCGACGAGCTGAAAGGGCGCGTGCCCGAGATCTATATTGCGCTCAAGCCCGGCTTTAAGGCGAACGACAAGATCATCGATCGCGTGATCAAGGCGAACGAGGAGTTGATCGGCAAGATCGCCCGACCAAAGAACGTGTACATCGTGCCCGACATGCCGAAGACGCGCTCGGGGAAGATTATGCGCCGCGTGCTGGCATCCATATCGAACCGCAAGGACGTGGGAGATGTCACGACACTGGCGAATCCCGAAGTGGTTGAGCAGATCCGCGTGATGGTGCAAGGCAAGGAAAAAGTCGCCTCGCATGAGGCTTTGCCCGAAGACATCGTCAAGTTCGGAGAGAACGAATGATCTTGGCTCGGCGCCTGGTGAAGACGGATGCGCGTTTGGCTGGGGGAGTTCTTTACTTAGGATCCTGCTGACGCCGAGCGCGCAGCGCGCGACAATTCCAACGTAAAATCCGCTTGAACGGAGAGGTGACCGAGCGGTCGAAGGTGCACGCCTGGAAAGCGTGTGTACGGCGACGAGTCGTACCGCGGGTTCGAATCCCGCCCTCTCCGCCACGAATGAATGACGCCCCCCGAGTGGGGCGTCATTCATTCGTGCGAGACGGTGGGTGAGAACCCGCATTCGGGTTCGACCAAAACGCACTGCGTTTTGGGACGCCGTGCGCTCTTTGCACGGCGGTCCTGAGCCTCGCGAAGGATGGCTGGATCGCCCCAAGGCGAGACAGCCACAATCCCGCCCTCTCCGCCAGAAATGAAAATGCCCCCTCAGGGGGCGTTTTCGTTTCTGGGAGAGCGGCTGGTGAGAACCCGCTGGTTCGTCAACATGCGCGCGCCGCGAGAACCAAGCAACGTGCGGGCTGTTCCTGCCCGCACGTCCAACGGATAGGCGCGAGCCTGTTTAGGCGGCCGCTCACGTTTAACGGGCTTTAGCCCGATCAACGTGATGCGGACGGCAATCCCGCCCGCCGGCGGCGCGGACGTGATTGTCCGCACCTCGACCGAGCAGGGATGAACCCGCTGCTTCCCGTGTCCGTTCTTTCTACTGTCGTACCGCGCCCTTCTCCGGGAGTCCCGAAGCCGCCGCGCAACGTCACCACGTCGTAGTCGTCGCGAGAAAAGGTGTTACCATTCGCCGGCCGAAGTAAACACAGTCTATAAAGGATTACGAGGAGGAGAATCGGATGCGCGTGTCGCTCAAGCTGTCCGTCCTCGCGTTCGGCCTCGCGCTCGGCACGTCGACGCTGCCGCTCGCCCGCGGGGACATGGACCAGGACATGAAGGTGCTGATGAACGGAAACTTCGTCACCGCCGATCCGGAAAACATCAAGTGGGAGAAAAACAAGAGCACGCCGTACGGCATGGTGACGGTACTGCTGTATGGCACGCCGGGCCAGCCGGGACCTTACATCTTCCGCGCCAAGATGCCTTCCGGCTACAAGTTGCCGCCGCATCGGCATCCCGACGAGCGCATCGTCACGGTGCTGAAGGGCACCTACTGGTCGGGCATCGGCGAGCGCTACGATCCGATGAAGATGGCGGAATTCCAGGTGGGCGCCTTCTATGTCACCAAGGCCGGCACGCCGCATTACAGCTGGGCGCGCACCGAGGTGATCATCCAGGAAATGGGAACGGGTCCGGAGAGCGGGATCCAATACGTCAATCCCGACGACGACCCGCGCCATTGATCTGCGGCGTCGATCCGCTTACGCAAAGGGCAGCGAGTTCGCTGCCCTTTTGCTTTCCGCGGGACGGATTTGCGCTCGCGGCCGAGCCGGAGGGTCAGCGGACCCGCATCGCTTCGCGAATCTGCTCGAGCGCGGCGGGATCTTCCAAGGTGGTGAGATCCCCGGGGTCGCGTCCTTCCGCCAGCGCCTGGATGCTGCGCCGAAGGAGTTTTCCGGAACGCGTCTTGGGCAGCATCGAGACGAAAAAGACCCGCCCGGGGCGGGCGATGGCACCGAGCTGCGCATCCACGGTGGCCATGATCTCCTTTTCGTGCGCGGCGCGAAGTTCCGGCGTGGCGATTTTGGCGCCGTCCTTCACCACGGCGAATGCCAGCGGAAGCTGTCCTTTGAGCTGATCTGCCACGCCCACCACGGCGACCTCCGCGATGTTGGAATTCGCCTGCAGCGCTTCCTCGATCTCGCGGGTGCCGAGGCGGTGGCCGGCGACGTTGATGACGTCGTCGGTGCGCCCGAGGATGAAGTAGTAACCGTCCTCATCGCGGATCCCCCAGTCGAAGGTGGCGTACACCATCCTGGCGCTGAAGGTGCTGAAATAGGTCTTCACGAAGCGCTCATCGTCTCCCCAAACGGTGGACATGCAGCCCGGCGGCAGCGGCGGCACGATCGCCACCACCGCCTTTTCTCCGGGCCCGGCTTCGGACGCATCCGATTCGCGCAACAGTCTGAGGTCGTAGCCGTAGGCCGGGAAAGAAGGGCTGCCGAGCTTGATCGGCGTATTCTCGATCCCGGGCGCCGCAGTGAGGATCGGCCATCCGGTTTCGGTCTGCCAGTAGTGATCGATGACGGGCTTGCCGAGCGCATCCGCGATCCAGGCGTGGGTCGGCTCGTCGAGCGGCTCGCCGGCGAGAAACAGGTGCTTCAGCGAGGAGAGGTCGTACTTTTTCAAGTACGCCGGGTCCTGTTTCTTGAGCACGCGGATCGCGGTGGGCGAGGAAAACATCACCTGCACCCCGTGGTCTTGCACGATCTTCCACCAGATTCCCGGATCGGGGCGGATCGGCAGGCCTTCGTAGACGATGGTGGTCATGCCGCGGATGAGCGGCCCGTACACGATGTACGAATGCCCTACCACCCAGCCGATGTCCGAGGTGGTGAACATGGTCTCGCCCGGTTCGCCGCAATAGATGTATCGCATCGAGGCGGCGAGCGCGACCGCGTGGCCACCGGTGTCGCGCTGCACGCCTTTCGGTTTCCCCGTGGTGCCGGAGGTATAGAGGATGTAGCTGGGCTCGTTCGATTCCAGCCAGGTCACCGGCACCGTTTCGCCGGCGTGGCGCTGCGCGAGCTGCGCGTACTCGAGGTCGCGGCCGGCGACGATCGCCATCTCCCGGTCCAGGCCGCGGTTGACGATGACCACTTTCCCGGGCGGCGTTTTCGCCAGGCGGATCGCCTCGTCGACCAGGTGCTTGTAGGGAATCACGCGGCCGGCGCGCATGCCGGCATCGGAGGTCACCATCAGCTTCGGCCTTGCGTCGTCGATGCGGGTGGCGAGGCTCGCCGCGGCGAAGCCGCCGAATACCACCGAGTGGATCGCGCCCAGCCGCGCGCAGGCGAGCATCGCGAACACCGCTTCGGGAATCATCGGCATGTAGAGGAGCACCCGGTCGCCCTTTCCCACACCCAGCCCGCGCAGCGCCGCGGCGAAGGTGCCGACCTCGCGATGCAGCTCGCCGTAGGTGTAGGTGCGCTCCTGTCCGGTTTCGGTGGAGATGTAGATCAGGGCCTTCTGCTCTGCACGTCCGGGAAGATGGCGATCGACTGCGTTGTGGCAGAGGTTCGTCTGCCCGCCGACGAACCAGCGCGCGAACGGCGGCCGGCGGTAATCTAGCGTCTGGCCGAATGGTTTGTGCCAGTCGATCAGGCCCGCCTGTTCAGACCAGAACCCTTCGCGGTCCTCGATCGAGCGGCGATGGAAGGCATTGTACGTTTCGCCCACTTTCCCTCCTCCCTCGAGGCGGACGGCGTCAGGCCCCGATCCTGACCACCGTGCGCCCCCGCATCTGCGCCTTGAGCAGCTTGTCGAACACGCCGGGCAGCCGGTCGAACGGCACCGTCGTGGCCATCTCGTTCAGGAAGCGCGGCTTCAGGTCGCTGCCCAGCCTTTGCCATACCTTGCGACGCAAAGGCATCGGAGCGTTCACCGAGTCCACGCCCAACAGGCTGACGCCGCGCAATATGAAGGGCATTACCGTGGTCTTGAACTCGTGGCTGGCCGCGAGCCCGATCGAGGCAAGCGTCCCGCCGACCAGCATGGTGGATGCGATCCACGACAGGACGTCGCCACCGAGGTTGTCCACGGCGCCGGCCCAGGTCGCCTTGTCCAGGGGTTTGATTTTCACAAGCTCGAGGCTGGCGCGCAGCATGACTTCCCTGGCGCCGAGTTTTTTCAGATAGTCGGTCTCCGATTCCTTGCCGGTGAGCGCCACGACGTGGTAGCCGGCGCCGGCCAGGATGTCGATTGCCACGCTGCCCACGCCGCCAGTCGCCCCGGTGACGATCACCGGGCCGTTGGCGGGCTTCAGGCCTTCGTGTTCCATGCGCTCGACCGCGAGCGCGGCGGTGAAGCCGGCGGTGCCCAGCGCCATCGCCTGGAACGCGTCCAGCCCCTTGGGCACCGGCACCACCCAGTCGGCGGGCACCCGGCAGTATTCGGCGTAGCCGCCGTCGTGCGCCACGCCGAGGTCGTAGCTGGTGGCGAGCACGACATCGTCCTTCCTGAAACGCGGGTCGCTCGACTCCACCACCGTTCCGGACAGATCGATGCCTCCGATGCAGGGAAAGCGGCGCACGATCTTGCCGGCCCCGGTCGCCGCCAGCGCGTCCTTGAAGTTCACGCTCGAATAGGCGACCTTGACCAGGACCTCGCCCGGGTCGAGATCCTCCAGCTTCAGGTCGACGAAACGGCTCGCGATCTTGCCGTTTTCATTGAAGATCCGAAACGCCTTGAGTGTGCTCATGAAGTCTCCATTGATCGATGGATTCGTATTCTAGGCAAGATGCGCCTCGCCCAAGTAACGGCGCGTTTGCATCTCGATCAGGCGCGAGACAGTGCGGTTGATCTCCGGGGCGCTGCCCGCCGCCCGGAACAGCTCCGGCGGCGTCGCCTGCGCCGTCAGGATCAGCTTCACGCGGCGGTCGTAGAACTCGTCCACCAGCCATGCGAAGCGACGGCGGCGGTCGCCGTCCGCTCCTCCGAATGCCGGCACCCCCGAAACCAGCACCGTGTGATGGCGCCTGGCGAGCTCGATGTAGTCCGCTTGCGCCCGCGGGCCTTCGCACAGCGCCGCGAACTCGAACCAGGCCACGCCCTGCGCGGTGCGCCGCGAGCGGATTTCCCGCCCCTCGACCTCCAGGACCTCGTCCGCGCGCCCCGGCTCGCCCGCCACGTCCTCGAAGGTCTTCGCCATCAGGGCGTCGGATTCTCCCCCGGCGCAGAGGTGATACACCCCGGCCTTCTCCAGCACCGCGAGCCGGTAATCGTGTCCGCCGTCGACCTGCACCAGCGTCGTGCGCGCCTTGATCAGTTCGATCGCGGGCAGGAACTGCGCGCGCTGCAGGCCGTGCGCATACAGCTCGTCGGGATGCTGATTCGACGTCGTCACCAGCGCTACGCCGTGCTCGAACAATGCGCCGAGCAGATTGCGCATGATCATCGCGTCGCCGATGTCGGTGACGTGGAACTCGTCGAGGCATAAAAGACGTACTTCGCGCGCGGTTTCGCGGCCGATCTCGCGCAGCGGGTCGGATTCGCCCTGCAGCGCCTGCAGGCGCCGATGGATGGACTGCATGAAGCGATGGAAGTGCACCCGGCGCTTGCGCTCGATCGGCAGCGCATCGTGAAAGAGGTCCATCAGGAAGCTCTTGCCCCGCCCGACCCCGCCCCACAGGTAGACGCCGCGCACCGGCTGGCTGCGCTGGAACATGCGCAGCAGCGAGCGGCCGTTGCGTTCGTTGTCGACGAGCTCCTCGTACAGACGCCCCAGCTCGCGGCAGGCGCGAAGCTGGGCGGCATCGAGCCGATAGGCATGCCGCTGCGCCGCGTGCAGCGCGTGGCCGGGAAAGCTTTCGGCGGAAAGCCGCTGTGGCGATGCCAGGGGCATCGCCGCCTACAGGTTCAGGTAGCGCTTCTCGACGCCGAGGGCGGCTTCGTGCAGCGCTTCGGAGAGCGAGGGATGGGCGTGGACGATGCGGGCGATGTCCTCCGCGGCCGCGCCGAACTCCATCGCCACCACCGCCTCGGAGATCAGTTCCGAGGCGTACGGCCCCAGGACATGCACGCCCAGGATGCGGTCGGTCTGGGCATGCGCGAGCATCTTCACGAACCCGGCGGTCTCGCCGAGCGCGCGCGCCCTGCCGTTGACCGTGAACGGGAATCGTCCCGCGCGGTAGGGAATGCCTTCTTCCTTGAGCTGTTGCTCGGTTTTGCCGACCCAGGCGATCTCGGGCGAGGTGTAAATCACCCAGGGCACCGTCTCGAGATTCACCTCGCCGTGCTGGCCGGCGATGGTTTCCGCCACCGCAACGCCTTCCTCGGAAGACTTGTGCGCAAGCATCGGGCCGCGCACCACGTCGCCGATGGCGTACACGTTGGGCAGGTTGGTACGGTTGCGCGCGTCGACTTCGACGAAGCCGCGCGCGTCGATCTTCAGCCCGACGGCCTCCGCCCCCAGGTCCGCGGAATTGGGAACCCGGCCGATTGCCACGATCAGGCGGTCGAATTCCATCTTCTGTGCGGCCTGGCCGTCGTGGAATTCGACGGCAACCGATTTTCTCCCGGTCCCGACGCCGGTGATCTTGCAGTTAAGCCGGATATCCAGGCCGAGCGCCTTGGTGAAGATGCGCCAGCTTTCCTTCGCGACGCTCTCGTCGGCTGCGGACAGAAAGGCGGGCAGCGCTTCAAGAACGGTGACTTCGGCGCCGAGACGCTTCCACACGCTGCCCATCTCCAGGCCGATGACGCCGGCGCCGATCACGCCGAGCTTCTTCGGCACTTCGGAAAAGGAAAGCGCGCCCGTGTTGTCGCAGATGCGGTCGTTGTCCACCGGTGCCATGGGAAGCTGGCGCGGGCTGGAGCCGGTGGCGACGATGACGTGCTTCGCCTCGACCACCTCCGCGGTGCCGCCGTCCCGCACCTCGATCCGATAGGCCTCGCCCGCGGAGAGAAACCTGCCGCGGCCATGCAACGAAGCGATCTTGTTCTTCTTGAACAGCAGGCCGACCCCGTCGGTGAACTGGTCGACGATCTTGTCCTTGCGGGCAAGCATCGCGGCAACATCGATGGCGAGGCCTTTCACCGCAATGCCGTGCTCGGCGAACTTGTGCCGCGCACGCTCGTAATTCTCGGAGGATTCGAGCAGCGCCTTGGACGGGATGCAGCCCACGTTCAGGCAGGTTCCGCCCAGGCTCGGCTTGCCCTTTGCGTTCTTGAAATCGTCTATGCAGACGACGCCGAATCCGAGCTGCGCGGCGCGGATCGCCGCGATGTAGCCGCCCGGCCCCGCGCCGATCACCGCCACGTCAAAGGTTTTTGCCATTGTTCACCCGGGAATCAACCACGCAGACTCGGGGGCACCGAGAAATCCGAAAGACGGCCGACCGCCAAGAACACTGAGGGCGCCAAGCGGATCCGACACGTTGAATTCTCGCCTTCTTGGTGTTCTTAGTGCCCTTGGTGGTCAAGCGGCTGTTTGCAATTCTCTGCGTCAGAATCAGAGTTCGAGAAGCAGGCGGGAGGGGTCCTCCAGCGCCTCCTTGATCGCCACCAGGAACAGCACCGCTTCTCGTCCATCGATGATGCGATGGTCGTAGGAGAGCGCGAGATAGTTCATCGGGCGGATCACGATCTGGCCGTTTTCGACGACCGGCCGCTCCTTGGTGATATGCACGCCGAGAATCGCGGACTGCGGCGGATTGATGATGGGTGTGGATAGCATCGAGCCGAATACGCCGCCGTTGGAAATCGAAAACGTTCCGCCGGTCAGTTCCTCGATGCTGAGCCTGCCGTCCTGCGCGCGCTTGCCGAATTCGGCGATCTGCTTCTCGACGTCGGCGAAGGACAACTGGTCGGCATCGCGAAGGATGGGCACCACCAGCCCGCGCGGACTGCCCACCGCGATGCCGATGTCGAAATAGCCGTGGTAGACGATGTCCTTGCCGTCCACCGAGGCGTTGACGACCGGGAATTTCTTCAATGCGTGGACCGCGGCCTTGACGAAGAAGGACATGAAGCCCAGCTTCACGCCGTGCTCCTTCTCGAAGCGTTCCTTGAACTTGCCGCGCAGGTCCATGACTGCCTGCATGTTGACCTCGTTGAACGTGGTCAGGATCGCCGCGGTGGACTGGGATTCGACCAGGCGTTCGGCCACCCGCTGGCGCAGGCGCGACATCGGCACACGCTGCTCGGGCCGGTCGCCGAGCACCTGTTCCACGTTCACCGGCGCGGCGAGCGGCGGCGGCGCCGCCGGCCTGGACTGCGCCGGCTGGGCCAGCCTGGCGACGACGTCTTCCTTGGTCACGCGCCCGCCGCGTCCGGCGCCTTGGACCTGCGAGAGATCGATCGCGCCGTCCGCTGCGATCTTGCGCGCCGAAGGCATCGCCGTCACCTCCGCCGTCGCCGCGGGTCTCGGCGCGGGAGCCGGCTTGGGGATCTCAGCGATCGGCGCGGCCGCTGCCGCGGCCGCCGGTTTCGCTTCGGTGTCGATCTGCGCGATCACCTCGTTTGCAACCACCGTCCCGCCGTCGCCCTTCATGATCTTGGCGAGCACGCCGGATTCCGGCGCCGGCAGTTCGAGGACGACCTTGTCGGTCTCGATGTCGATCAGATTCTCGTCGCGCTTGACGTACTCGCCCGGCTTCTTGTGCCAGGACAGCAATGTCGCCTCGGACACCGATTCCGAGAGTTGCGGAACTTTGACTTCGATCAGCATGCTTCCTTACCTATGTTCGATCAGGAGCCTTTGCGCGGCTTGCGCATGGCCTTGCCGGCGCCCTGCACCGGCTGGACGAAGTTGTCCGTGACTTCCCGGAAGGCGGCGTCGACCACTTCCTTCTGCTGCTGGATGTGCAGGGAGTAATAGCCGACCGCAGGCGAAGCCGACGACGGCCGCAGGGCATAGGCGAGCACCTGATCCGGGCGCATGTGGCGCAGCAGATAGTGCTGGATTCGATGCCATGCGCCCTGGTTACCCGGTTCTTCCTGGCACCACAGCACTTCGCGCGCGTTGCGGTAGAGGTCGATCTGTTCCTGGAACTCGTCGTGCGGGAAGGGATAGAGCTGGGCGATGCGCACGATGGCCACGTCCTTGACGCCGCGCTCCTGGCGCGCCGCGCGCAGATCGAAGAACACCTTGCCGCTGCACACGATGACGCGCCTGACGTGCTCCGGCCTGATGTCTGCGTCCCACTCTGCGTTGACCGGCTTGAACTTGCTTTCCGCGAACTCCTCCAGCGGCGATACCGACTCCTTGTGCCGCAGGATGCTCTTGGGCGTGAAGATGATCAGCGGCTTGCGATACGGGCGGATCATCTGCCGGCGCAGCAGGAAGAACATCTGCACCGGGGTCGCCGGCACGCAGATCTGCATGTTGTAGTCGGCGCACAACTGCAGAAAGCGTTCCAGCCGCGCCGAAGAATGTTCCGGCCCCTGCCCTTCATAGCCGTGCGGCAGCAGCATCACCAGGCCGCAGATGCGGCCCCACTTCACTTCCCCGGAGGCGATGAACTGGTCAATCACCACCTGGGCTCCGTTGGCGAAATCGCCGAATTGCGCCTCCCAGACCACCAGCTCGTTCGGCTCCGAGGTCGAGTAGCCGTACTCGAAGCCGAGCACCGCTTCTTCCGAAAGCACCGAGTCGATGACCAGGAAATCGCCCTGGTTGGGCGCGATGTGCTGCAACGGCGTATAGCTGCCCAGATCCCATTTTTCGCGGTTCTGGTCGTGCAGCACCGCGTGACGGTGGAAGAAGGTGCCGCGGCCTGAGTCCTGGCCGGAAATGCGCACCGAGAATCCGTCCTTGAGCAGCGAGGCGTAGGCAAGATTTTCCGCCATGCCCCAGTCCACCGGCATCTTCCCCTGCCCCATGAGACGGCGGTCGGCGATGATTTTCTCGACCCGCGGATGGAGCTTGAAGTTCGACGGTATGGTAGTCAGTTTCTCCGCCAGCATCTGCAGGTCGGCGAGCGGCAGCGTGGTGTCGTCGTTCTCGTTCCACTTGGTGTTCTTGTACCTCGACCAGTCCACCGCGAACGGCGGCTTGTAGTTCGCCAGGATCGTCTTGTTGGTGTGATAGCCCGCCTCGAGCGCCTGGCGGTAGGAGGCAACCATCCTGTCCGCGTCCTCCGGCCCGATCACGCCCTGCGCGGCGAGCTTGTCGGCGTACAGCTTGCGCGTCCCCTGGTGCTGATTGATGATCTTGTACATCAGCGGCTGGGTCACCATGGGCTCGTCCTGCTCGTTGTGGCCGAGCTTGCGGAAACACACCAGGTCCACGACCACGTCCTTCTTGAACTTCATCCGGTAATCGAGAGCGATCTCGATCGCCATGATCGCCGCTTCGGGATCGTCGCCGTTGACGTGGAAAATCGGCGCCTCCACCATTTTCGCCACGTCGGTGCAGTACAGCGTGGAGCGGGTGTCGCGCGGGTCGGAAGTGGTAAAGCCGATCTGGTTGTTGACCACGATGTGCACCGTGCCGCCGGTGCCGTAGCCGCGCGTCTGCGACAGGTTCAGCGTCTCCATCACCACGCCCTGGGCGGCGAAGGCAGCGTCGCCGTGAAGCAGCACCGGCAGGACTTCCTTGCCCTCCCGGTCCTTGCGCCGGTGCTGGCGCGCCCGGACCGAGCCTTCGACGACCGGATTCACGATCTCGAGATGCGACGGATTGAACGCCAGCGTCAGGTGCATCGGCCCGCCCGGCGTCATGATGTCGGAAGAAAATCCCTGGTGATACTTGACGTCGCCGGCGAGCAGCGCTTCGTCGTGCTTGCCCTCGAATTCGGAGAACAGGTCCTTCGGCACCTTGCCCAGCGTATTCACCAGCACGTTGAGCCGGCCACGATGGGCCATGCCGATCACTAGCTCCTGCACCCCGGCCTCGCCCGCCCGCTGCAGCAGATTGTCCAGCATGGGTATCAGCGTCTCGCCCCCTTCGAGGGAGAAGCGCTTCTGACCGACGTAGCGCGTATGGAGGTACCTCTCCAGCCCCTCGGCCGCGGTGAGCCGCTCCAGGATGTGCCTCTTGTAGTCCGGGGAGTAGCTCGGCTTGGCGCGGACAGGCTCGAGTCGTTCCTGTATCCAGCGCTTCTCCGCGCGATTGCTCAGGTACATGTACTCGACGCCGAGGGTGCCGCAGTAGGTCTCCTGCAACGCCCTGATGATCTCGCGCAGCGTCGCCTGCTCGGGACCGATCAGCGAGCCGGTGTTGAACACCGTGTCCATGTCGGCTTCGGTCAGGTCGTAATACCCCGGTTCCAGCTCGGCGATATGCGGGCGCTCGCGCCGGTTCAGCGGGTCGAGCTGGGCGAGAAACACGCCCCGGAAACGGTACTCGGCAACCAGCTGGATGACGGAGACCTGCTTGCGATCGAACCTGGCCGCCGGCGGCGCCGCGCGTCGCGCTCCCGCTTTCGCGCGCTGCGCGAAGATTTCGACGACCGGCGCGTGCGCAACGTCGCGCGCGCCCGGAAGCTGCTGCATCTGATCGAAGTAGCGCCGCCACTCCGGGGCGACCGCGTCCGGATTGTCGAGATAGGTTTCGTACAGCTCCTCGATGAAGGGGGCGTTGCCGCCGAAGAGATAGGAGCTGCTCAGATCATCCTTCATCATCGGGTCGTTACCTCCGCTTTTCGATCGGCACCACGTCGCGCTTGGCCGCCCCCGTGTAGAGCTGCCGCGGACGCCCGATCTTCTGCTCCGGATCGGCGATCATCTCGTTCCACTGCGCGATCCAGCCCACCGTGCGCGCAAGCGCGAAGATCGACGTGAACATGCTCACCGGAATGCCGATCGCGCGCTGCACGATGCCGGAATAGAAGTCGACGTTCGGATAGAGCTTGCGGCTGACGAAATAGTCGTCTTCCAGTGCGATCTTTTCGAGCGCGAGCGCCAGCTTGAACAGGCGATTGTCGTGCAGGTCGAGATCATTCAGCACTTCGTAACAGGTCTCGCGCATCAGCCGGGCGCGCGGATCGTAGTGCTTGTAGACGCGGTGGCCGAAACCTATCAGCTTGAGGCCGGAATTCTTGTCCTTCACCTTCGCTATGAACTGGCCGATCCGCGACACGTCGCCTATTTCCTCCAGCATGTTGAGCGCCGCCTCGTTGGCCCCGCCGTGCGCCGGCCCCCACAGGCAGGCGATGCCGGCCGCGATGCAGGCAAACGGATTCGCGCCGGAGGAGCCCGCCAGCCGTACGGTGGAGGTCGAGGCGTTCTGCTCGTGGTCGGCGTGCAGGATGAAGATGCGATCCAGGGCCCGCACCAGCACGTCGTTGACCTTGTACTCTTCCGCCGGCACGCCGAACATCATGCGCATGAAATTCGCGGTGTAGGACAGCGAATTCAGCGGGTACATGAACGGCTGGCCGATCGTGTACTTGTAGGCCATCGCGGTGATCGTCGGCATCTTGGCGATCAGGCGGAACGCGGAAATCTCGCGATGCGCGGGGTTATTCAGGTCCAGCGAGTCGTGGTAGAAGGCCGACAGCGCGCCGACAACCCCGACCATCACCGCCATCGGGTGTGAATCGCGGCGAAAGCCGGTATAGAACCTCGCCAGCTGCTCGTGGATCATCGTGTGCCGGGTAACCGTCTCGACGAACGCCGCCTTCTGCTCCGCGTTCGGCAGTTCGCCGTAGATCAGCAGATAGCAGACTTCGAGAAAGTCGCAGTGCTGGGCGAGCTGCTCGATCGGATAGCCGCGGTAGAGCAGCACGCCCGCGTCGCCGTCGATGTAGGTGATCGAGGACCGGCAGCTCGCGGTGGACAGGAAGCCGGGGTCGTAGGTGAACTTGCCGGTCTTCGCGAGCAACGTCCGGATATCGACGACGTCCGGGCCGATCGTCCCGGAGAGGATCGGAAACTCCGCGCTGACGGAGCCGTCGTTAAACGTGATTGTCGCGGTGCGCTGCATGTCCATGGTGGAGCTCGCCTGCCTCGTTCATCGGAGAATCCAGTCTACCGTTTCCTTCCGCTGCCGCCCAATGCCGCGCTCGCAACGCCCCCCTCATCGCAACAGCGCCGCGATCTCGGCCGTCGCGGGGTCGGGTGCCGGTCGACGCCCGGCCACGATGTCCCACAGATCGTTGTCCGGCAGATCCAGCAGGCGCAGGAGCGAGGCGCGCTGGACGTTGCTGAGCTGACCGAGGCGCGAGTCGAGGAACCGGCTCAACACCAGGTCGAGCTCGAGCATCCCGCGCCTGCAGCGCCACCGCAACCGATCGAGTTCGCCCATCGGCCGTTCCTCACACCGTCCGCTTGACGAGCATTTCCTTGATCCTGCCGATCGCGCGCGTCGGGTTGAGCCCCTTCGGACAGACGTCGACGCAGTTCATGATCGAGTGGCAGCGGAACAGCCGGTACGGATCCTCGAGATTGTCCAGGCGTTCGGCGGTCGCCTGGTCCCGGCTGTCGGCGAGAAAGCGATACGCCTGGAGCAGGCCGGCGGGGCCGACGAACTTGTCCGGGTTCCACCAGAACGACGGACAGGACGTCGAGCAGCACGCGCACAGGATGCATTCGTACAGACCGTCCAGCTCGGCGCGCTCCTCGGGCGACTGCAGCCGCTCCCGCTCCGGTTGCGGATCGTTGTTGACGAGGTAGGGCTTCACCGAGTGGTACTGCTTGAAGAACTGCGACATGTCCACGATCAGGTCGCGGATCACCGGCAGACCGGGCAGCGGCCGCAGCTCCACGGGTTCCTTCAGCTCGGTCAGCCGCGTGATGCAGGCCAGGCCGTTCTTGCCGTTGATGTTCATCGCATCCGATCCGCACACACCCTCGCGGCACGAGCGCCGCAGCGCGAGCGAATCGTCGATGGCCTTGATCCTGATCAGCGCGTCGAGCAGCATCCGGTCGGAAGGCTGCAGCTCGACGTCGTAGTCCTGCATCCGGGGCCGGGCGTCCTTGTCGGGGTCGTATCGGTAAATCCTGAATCGCATGCTGCGTCCTTGTACAGGCTGATTAACCACAGAGACACAGAGGCACAGAGAGCTTCGACATCACGAGATCCACAGGACAACACCGAAGCATTCCTCGTCCTTCTTCGTGCCTTCGTGTTTCGCTCTCACTTTACTTCGTTTTTCTCCGCGTCTTTGTACCTCTGTGGTTCGGGTTTTTCAGTACGTCCGAGCCTTCGGCTCGAAGCCCTGCGCGGTGAGCGGCTTCATGTGCACCGGCTTGTACGCCAGCCGGCTTCCGTCCTTGTACCAGAGCGTGTGCTTCAACCAGTTCGCGTCGTCGCGCTGGTGGAAATCGGCACGGTCGTGCGCGCCGCGGCTTTCCTTGCGCGCTTCCGCCGAAACCAGGGAGGCCACCGCCACCTCGACGAGGTTGTCCAGCTCGAGCGCCTCGATACGCGCGGTGTTGAACACCTTGCTCTTGTCCTTGATCCCGGTGCGGCGCGCCCGCGCCTCGACCTCCTTGATCCGTTTCACGCCCTCGACGAGCATATCCGGGAAGCGGAACACGCCGCAGTGCGCCTGCATCGTGCGCCGCAGCTCCGCGCCTACTTCGTGCACGCTTTCGCCGTTGCGCTGCCCGTCGAGCCTGGCGAGCCGCGCCCGGGTCGCATCCGCGGCATCGGCAGGAAGGTCCCTGTGGCCGGGATTTTCCTTCAGGAAGCGGATCATCGAATCCCCGGCGGACTTGCCGAACACCAGCAGGTCGGTGAGCGAATTGGTGCCCAGCCGGTTGGCGCCGTGCACCGAGGCGCAAGCGCACTCGCCGGCGGCGTACAGACCCGGCACCGGCGCTTCCGGGTCGCCGTCTCGCGGCGCGACCACTTCGCCGCGATAATTAGCCGGGATGCCGCCCATCATGTAATGGCTGGTGGGCACCACTGGAATCGGCTCCTTCACCGGATCGACGTTGGCGAACTTCTTCGCGATCTCGCGGATGCCGGGCAGCCGCTTTTCGATCACTTCGACGCCGAGATGATCGAGCTTGAGCAGAACGTAGTCGCCCTCCGGTCCGCAACCGCGGCCCTCCTTGATCTCGGTCGCCATCGCCCGCGAGACCACGTCGCGGGAAGCGAGGTCTTTGGCATTGGGCGCGTAGCGCTCCATGAAGCGCTCGCCGTTCTTGTTCAGCAGGTATCCGCCCTCGCCGCGCACGCCCTCGGTGATCAGGATGCCCGCGCCGGCCACGCCGGTCGGATGGAACTGCCAGAACTCCATGTCTTCGAGCGGAATGCCGGCCCGCGCCGCTATGCCGAGACCGTCGCCGGTATTGATATAAGCGTTGGTGCTCGAGGCGAACACCCTGCCGGCGCCGCCGGTGGCGAACAGCACGACGCGCGAGTGCAGGACGTAGACCTCGCCGGTCTCCATCTCCAGCGCGATCACGCCAAGCACCTGGCCGGAGGCATCGCGGATGAGGTCGAGCGCCATCCATTCGACGAGGAACAGCGTGTTGGCGCGCACATTGCGCTGGTACAGCGTATGCAGCATGGCGTGGCCGGTTCGATCGGCCGCGCAGCAGCTTCGCTGCACCGGCGGCCCGGCGCCGAAATTCTGCATGTGGCCGCCGAACGGCCGCTGATACACGGTGCCGTTGTCGTTGCGGTCGAAGGGCATGCCGAAGTGCTCCAGCTCGAGCACGACTTTGGGCGCCTCCCGGCACATGAACTCGATGGCATCCTGGTCGCCGAGGTAGTCGGACCCCTTGATGGTGTCGTACATGTGCCACAGCCAGTTGTCCTCGCCCATGTTGCCGAGCGCGGCGCCGATGCCGCCTTGCGCCGCAACGGTGTGGGAACGGGTGGGAAACACCTTCGACAGCACGGCGACCCGAAATCCGGCCTCGGCAAGCTGCAACGAGGCGCGCATGCCCGCGCCGCCCGCGCCCACGATGACTGCGTCGAATTTCCTGACGGGAAGCGTCATTTACACACTCCAAAGGATCTGGATTGCCCACCCGGCATAGGCGACGAGCAGCAGGGCCGCCGCGATCTCCAGCCCGAGCCGCAGCCAGGTCGGCTTGACGTAGTCCATCAGGATGTCGCGCACGCCGATCCAGGCATGCAGAAACACGCTGAGGAAGAATACGAAGGTCGCGAGCCGCATCCATTGCGGGGAGAACAGCGCACGCCACTGCTCGTAGCTCACCGGCGTGCACAGCGACACCATGCCGGCGAAAAGCAGCGTATACGCTGCCATCACGAGCGCGGTCACGCGCTGGGCGAGCCAGTCCTTCGCGCCGTAGTGCGCTCCGACGACGATGCGCTTCACCATAGCCGCATTCCCAGGATGAGGGTGAGCACGAGGCTCAGGCCCAATACCGCCCAGCTCAGCTTGCGCGCCTTGTCGAGCTCGACCGCGACGTGCACGTCGAGCAGCAGAAAGCGCAAGCCGGCGAAAAAGTGGTGCAGGAAGGCCCATAGCATCCCGACCAGGAACAGCTTGACGAACCAGAGGCCGGTCACTGCCCGCATCCGGTCGAAAGCATCGGGCGAGCGCAGGCTGAGCTGCAGCAGCCAGAGCAGCGCCCAGGCGAAGACGAACAGCGCCGCGCCGCTGACGCGATGGAGGATGGAGACGAGCCCCGGGACGGGCAGCCGTATTTGGTACAGGTTCAGATATTTTGGTCGTCGACTGGCGAGCATTGTTGTTGATCCCAAAGGACTCGCCGCCCCGCAAACGGCGCGGGGCGGCGCTAGACGATTCGATTCCGGTAGTGGTGCTCCCCCGTGTGACAATAGCTGCGCCGCAGTTCCACCGGCTTGTCCGCGTAAGTATAGGCAACGCGATCTATGATCAGCAGCGGCGTGCCCTCCTCGACGTCGAGCCGCGCGGCGATTTCCCCTTCCGCCGACGCCGCTTTCAGCCGCTCCTCCACGTGCAGGATGCGGATCTGGAAGGCGCCTTCGTACATGCTGTAGAGCATGCAATGGTAGCGATCGATGGTTTCGGTGCTCAGCCCGTCGAACACCGCCGCCGGAAGCCGGATCTCTTCGTAGATCACGGGCTCGCCTCCCGTCGCGAGCAGGCGGCGGATCAGGAACGCCCTGGCGGCATCGGCGAGGCCGAGTCTGTGCGCCGCTGCCGCATCAAGCTTGATGCGCCAGAAATCGATCAGGGTGGCGGACAAGGAAAGCAGGGTGCCATGGTCGGGCGTGATCCTGAGGAACGGAAAATTCTTGCGCTCCTCCGAGTGCGAAGCGACGAAGGTGCCTTTGCCCTGATGACGAACCAGCAGATTCTGCTCGGCGAGCTCGCTGATCGCCTTGCGCACCGTTCCCTGGCTCACGCTGAAGCGCTGGGTGAGTTCGATCTCGCTCGGAATCGGTTCGCCGGGGCGCCATTCCCCCGAGACCAGGGCCTCTGTGATCAAATCCTTGATCTGCCGGTAGAGCGGCTGATAGGCGGGCGTGTTCGAAGCGGCGGATTTCATGTGGCGTCGCGATTCTAAGCGCAAATTTCTGCGGGCGTCCATCAGAAGCTATGTCTTATATAAGACAGAAGAGTTCGTTGACAGTTTAAGCGTCGCGTGGCTACCATCTTGCAACAAAAACCGGGTCTTACATGCTCCCCATGATTCCGTCCCGGACCGTCCGGATCGCCCGAGGGATCGTAAAAAGCGCGTACATTCAGGTATCTGACCGAGGAGCTTGCCATCGATGAAACCCCCAGTCCGCGTTGCGGTCACCGGCGCCGCCGGTCAGATCGGCTACAGCCTGCTGTTCCGGATTGCGTCGGGCGAAATGCTCGGCAACGGCCAGCCGGTGATTCTGCAGTTGCTCGAGATCACGCCGGCGCTGCAAGCGCTCAAAGGGGTGGCGATGGAGCTGGAAGATTGCGCTTTTCCGCTGCTTGCCGGAATCGTCCTTACCGACGATCCCAGGGCGGCGTTCCGGGATGCCGACGTCGCATTGCTGGTCGGCGCCCGGCCGCGCACCAAAGGCATGGAACGCAAGGATCTGCTGGAAGCAAACGGCGCGATCTTCACCGTGCAGGGACGCGCCTTGAACGAAGCGGCAAAGCGCGCCGTGAAAGTGCTGGTGGTGGGCAACCCGGCGAATACCAACGCCTACATCGCGATGAAGAGCGCGCCGGACCTGCCGCGCGAAAACTTCACCGCGATGCTGCGTCTGGATCACAACCGCGCGCTGTCGCAGCTCGCCTTGAAGACCGGAAAGCCGGTCGATTCGATCGAAAAAATGATCGTCTGGGGCAATCATTCCCCGACCATGTACCCGGACTATCGGTTTGCGACCATCGCGGGCCGGCCGGCACCCGAGGTGGTCGGCGATGAAAAATGGTATCGCGAGATTTTCCTGCCCACCGTCGGCAAGCGCGGCGCGGCCGTCATCGAGGCGCGCGGCCTATCCTCGGCCGCGTCGGCGGCCAATGCAGCCATCGACCATGTTCGCGATTGGCTGCTCGGCACCGGCGGGAAATGGGTGACGATGGGCATTCCTTCCGACGGCTCCTACGGGATTCCGGAACAGGTCATGTACGGCTTTCCGGTCACCTGCGCCGGCGGCAAATACGAGCTCGTCAGGGGGCTCGAAATCGACGGCTTCAGCCGCGAAAAGATGAATGCCACGCTCAAAGAGCTCGAGGAAGAGCGCAACGCGATCAAGCATCTCCTGGTCTGACGTGCGAATCGATGGGCGGGAACGCAGCGGTGCATCCGGACGAGGTGCTCTTCCAGGCTGAGAGACCGTTTCCCGCCCTGCCCGCCTGCGAGCATTACGCGGGCAACGAAAAGTTCATCCTCAAGGCCTTCGCTCTGCAGCACGATCTCGGCCCGGTCTTCGACATCACCTGCGACTGCGAAGACGGCGCCGCCGCAGGCCGGGAGCGAGAGCATGCGCTCCTGGTCGCGCGCCAAGGCGGAGACTGCCGCGGCGGCACTGGTCAACGGGCTCGTGCCGACTCACAATCCCTGCTCCGTGCTGGGCGAGCCGGACGCCGCGCGCGGGGACGCGCGTCGCGCCCGCGAACAGTTCGGATTTCTGCGCATGTACAGCATCCACCCGGGGCAGATTGTGCCGATCGTCGAGTCCATGCGCCCGGCGGCCGAGGACGTGACGCGCGGCGCCGGCATCCTGCTCGCCACGCAGTCCGCCGGCTGGGGACCGATTTCGCACCATGGCGAGATGCATGACCGCGCAAGCTATCGTTTCTTCTGGGACGTGCTGAAGCGGGCCCGCGCAACCGGGGTGCCGCTGCCGCCGGATGCCGAGCGGGCTTTTTTCCAGGACGGCTTCACCGCAGAGGCACCGGGACAAAGAGAAAATCAGGATTGACCACCGAGATCACCAAGAACACTGACAAAGGCGTGAACATGAATCGGAATTACTCGATGTCCTTGACGGTTCGATTTTGCTCATCCGTTTTCCGAATGTTCTTCTCTGTGTCTCGGTGCCTCTGTGGTTCAAGAATGAGGATTCAATCGAAATGACAACCACCACACCCGGCGCGCAATTCCGCGCCGCGCTCGCCGCCGAAAAGCCGCTGCAGGTGATCGGCGCCATCAACGCCTACCATGCGCGTCTTGCCGAGCGCGTCGGCTACAGGGCGATCTACCTCTCCGGCGGCGGTGTCGCCGCCGGTTCCCTCGGCTTGCCGGACCTGGGCATTTCCACGCTCGATGACGTGCTGACCGACGTGCGCCGCATCACCGACGTCTGCTCGCTGCCGCTGCTGGTGGACGTGGACACCGGTTTCGGCGCATCCGCCTTCAACGTGGCAAGGACGGTCCGCTCGCTGGTGAGGTTCGGCGCCGCGGCGATGCACATCGAGGACCAGGTCGGGGCCAAGCGCTGCGGGCACCGTCCGGGCAAGGAGATCGTTCCGGCCGAGGAAATGGGCGACCGGATCAAGGCGGCGGTCGACGCGAGGACCGATCCTTCGTTCGTGGTCATGGCGCGCACCGATGCGCTCGCCAACGAAGGACTGGAGCGAGCGATCGAGCGCGCCGCGCAGTACGTCGAAGCCGGTGCCGACATGATCTTTCCGGAAGCGGTTACCGATCTGGCCATGTACCGGAAATTCGCCGCTGCGGTGAAGGTACCGATCCTCGCCAACATCACCGAGTTCGGCAAGACCCCCCTGTTTACGATCGACGAGCTGCGCGCCGCGAACGTCGCGATCGCGCTGTATCCCCTGTCCGCGTTCCGGGCGATGAACAAGGCCGCGCTCCGGGTCTACGAAACCGTTCGCCGCGAGGGCAGCCAGAAGAGCGTCGTCGAGCTGATGCAGACCCGCGAAGAACTGTACGACTACCTGGACTACCATGCTTACGAACGCAAGCTCGACCGGCTCTTCGCCAGGAACAAGTGACGATCGTCCCCGAAAGGAAACGAGACCATGACCGAATCCGTTCCAGTCCTGCCCAAGGCGAAAAAATCCGTCGCGCTGTCGGGCGTGGCCGCAGGCAACACCGCGTTGTGCACCGTCGGCCGTACCGGCAACGACCTGCACTACCGCGGCTACGACATTCTCGACTTCGCGGAGGCCGCCGAATTCGAGGAGATCGCCTATCTGCTGGTGCACGAGAAGCTGCCCACCGCATCGGAACTCGCCAACTACAAGCGCAAGCTCAAGGCGCTGCGCGGGCTGCCGACCAGCGTGAAAGCGGTGCTGGAGTGGATTCCCGCCTCCGCCCATCCGATGGACGTCCTGCGCACTGGCGGCTCGGCGCTGGGCACCGTGCTGCCGGAAAAGGACGATCACAATGTCCAGGGTGCGCGCGACATCGCCGACCGGCTGATCGCCTCGTTCGGCTCGATGCTGCTGTACTGGTATCACTGGAGCCACAACGGCCGGCGCATCGAGACCGAGACCGACGACGCCTCGGTCGGTGCGCATTTCCTGCACCTGCTCCACGGCAAGCCTCCGTCGGCGCTTTGGGAGCGCGCGATGCACACCTCGCTCATCCTCTACGCCGAGCATGAGTTCAACGCCTCGACCTTCGCCGCCCGCGTCATCGCCGGCACCTCGTCCGATTTCTATTCCTGCATTACCGGCGCGATCGGCGCGCTGCGCGGACCGAAGCACGGGGGCGCCAACGAGGCGGCCTTCGACATCCAGGCGCGCTATCACGACCCGGACCAGGCGGAGCAGGACATCGGGCGCCGCATCGCCAACAAGGAAATCATCATCGGCTTCGGCCACCCCGTCTACACCACCGGCGACCCGCGCAACAAGGTGATTAAGGAAGTCGCGCGCCGGCTGTGCCAGGACACCGGCAACATGAACCTGTTCCACATCGCCGAGCGCATCGAGACGGTGATGTGGAACGAGAAGAAGATGTTCCCGAACCTCGACTGGTTCTCCGCGGTGAGCTACAGCCAGATGGGCATCCCGACCGCGATGTTCACGCCAATCTTCGTCATCAGCCGCACCTCCGGCTGGTCGGCGCACGTCATCGAGCAGCGCATCGACGGCAAGATCATCCGTCCCAGCGCCAACTACACCGGCCCCGAGAACCTGAAGTGGGTCCCGATCGAGAAACGGAAGTGAATTTCACCACTGAGACACAGAGGCACCGAGAAATTCAAAGACGACCTAATCACAACCAAGGCACAAAGGCACCAAGAAGATCAAGCGACAAAACGGTTTTCTTTGTGTCTTGGTGCCTTGGTGGTTAATTTCCGTTTTTGTTCTTCTCTGTGTCTGTGGTTAAACAGACTTCGATTGGAATCTGAAAATGTCAGCACACATCTCCTCCGTCCGCCCCAAACCCGACAAGGTCCTCGTCGACATTGCCGACTACGTCGTCAGGTACCCGATCACCAGCGCCGAAGCCTACGAAACGGCGCGCTATTGCCTGATGGACACGCTGGGCTGCGGGATGGAAGCGCTCGAGTATCCCGCCTGTACCAAGCTGCTCGGGCCGATCGTCCCGGGAACGGTGGTGCCCAACGGCGCCAAGGTTCCCGGCACCCAGTTCCAGCTCGACCCGGTGCAGGCGGCGTTCAACATCGGCGCCATGATCCGCTGGCTCGACTTCAACGACACCTGGCTCGCCGCGGAATGGGGTCATCCGTCCGATAACCTGGGCGGCATCCTCGCCACCGCCGACTGGCTGTCGCGCAATGCGGCTGCCGCCGGCAGGAAGCCGCTCACCGTCCAGGACCTGCTGACCGCGATGATCAAGGCGCACGAGATCCAGGGCTGCATCGCGCTGGAGAACAGCTTCAACAAGGTGGGCCTGGACCATGTGGTACTGGTGAAAGTCGCCTCGACGGCGGTGGTGTCGGCGATGCTCGGACTCACCGAGGAAGAGATCGTCAATGCGCTGTCGCATGCCTGGGTGGACGGCCAGAGCCTGCGCACCTACCGCCATGCGCCGAACACCGGTTCGCGCAAGAGCTGGGCGGCGGGCGACGCCACCAGCCGCGCGGTGCGCCTGGCGCTGATCGCGAGAACCGGCGAAATGGGCTACCCGTCGGTGCTGACCGCCAAGACCTGGGGCTTTTACGACGTGCTGTTCAAGGGCAACGAGTTCAGGTTTCCGCGGCCCTACGGCAGCTACGTCATGGAAAACGTGCTGTTCAAGGTTTCCTTCCCCGCCGAGTTCCACGCCCAGACCGCGGTGGAGTGCGCGATGGACATCCACGCCCAGATGAAGAAGCTGGGCCGCAATCCGCAGGACATCAGGAAGATCACCATCCGCACCCACGAGGCCTGTATCCGCATCATCGACAAGAACGGGCCGCTCGCCAACCCGGCGGATCGCGACCACTGCATCCAGTACATGGTCGCGGTGCCGATCCTGTTCGGACGCCTCGGCGCGGAAGACTACGAGGACGATGTCGCCGCCGATCCGCGCATCGACGAGTTGCGCGACAAGATCGTGTGCGTGGAGGACAAGCAATTCACCAGGGACTATCACGATCCGGAAAAACGCTCGATCGCCAACGCGCTGACCGTGGAATTCCATGACGGCAAGAAGCTGGGGGAATTCGTCGTCGAGTACCCGATCGGACACAAGCGCCGCCGCGCGGAGGGCATTCCGGCCCTGGTCGAAAAGTTCAAGGTGAACCTGGCGCGGCGCTTCCCGGAGAAGCAGCGTCGGGCCATTCTCGAGCTGTGCATGGATGCCAAGAAGCTCGCCGCCACGCCGGTCAACGATTTCGTCGACCTGTTCGTGATCTAGATCCAATAACCACAGAGGCACAGAGCAAAGCAAGCCAAATTCATACGAACCACCAAGGACACCAGGAGCACTAAGAAAGACAAGACCGAGAATCAGTTTCTTGGTGGTTAATCTTGGGTTTCTCTGTGTCTTTAGTATCTCTGTGGTGAGATCCGATTTTCATGAGGAATACTCTATGAGCCACAACCTGTTCAATACGCTCCGGGAGTTCTCCCCGGCCGCCGGGAAGAAAGGCAAGTTCTACTCGCTGCCGGCGCTGGAGCAAGCCGGCATCGGGGCGATATCGAAGCTGCCGGTCTCGATTCGCATCGTGCTCGAGTCGGTGCTGCGCAATTGCGACGGCAGGAAAGTCACCGAGGAGCACGTGAAACAGCTCGCCAACTGGAAGCCGAACGCGCCGAGGACGGAGGAGATTCCGTTCGTCGTGGCGCGCATCGTGCTGCAGGATTTCACCGGCGTGCCGTTGCTGGCGGACCTCGCTGCGATGCGCGGGGTGGCGACCAGGATGGGCAAGGACCCGAAGGTGATCGAACCGCTGGTGCCGGTGGACCTGGTCGTGGACCACTCGGTGCAGATCGACCGCTACGGCGAGAAGAGCGCGCTCGATCTGAACATGAAGCTCGAGTTCCAGCGCAACAAGGAGCGCTACCAGTTCATGAAGTGGGGCATGCAGGCCTTCGATACCTTCAAGGTCGTGCCGCCGGGCATCGGGATCGTGCACCAGGTGAACCTCGAGTACCTGGCGCGCGGGGTGCACAGGAAGGACGGCATCTACTATCCCGATACGCTGGTCGGCACCGATTCCCACACGACGATGATCAACGGCATCGGCGTGGTCGGTTGGGGTGTGGGCGGCATCGAGGCCGAGGCCGGCATGCTCGGCCAGCCGGTCTATTTCCTGACGCCCGACGTCGTCGGCGTGCACCTCAAGGGCCGCCTGCGCTGGGGCGTGACGGCGACCGACCTGGTGCTCACCGTGACGGAGACGCTGCGCAAGGCCACGGTGGTGGGCAAATTCGTCGAGTTTTTCGGCGAAGGCGCAGGCAGCCTGCCGGTGCCAGACCGGGCGACCCTCGCCAACATGGCGCCGGAGTACGGCGCCACCATGGGGTTCTTTCCCGTCGACGCCAAGACCATCGAATATCTGCGCTACACCGGCCGCACAGACGAGGAAGTCGCCGCCTTCGAGGCCTATTTCGGTGTGCAGAAGATGTTCGGCATGCCGAAGCCCGGCGAGATCGCCTACAGCCAGGTGCTGGAGCTGGATCTATCCGCTGTCGAGCCCTCGCTCGCCGGGCCGAAGCGCCCGCAGGACCGCATCCCGATCGGCGCAGTGAAGTCCACATTCGCGGGACTGTTCTCCAAGCCGGTCGCCGAAAACGGTTTCGCGAAGAAGCCGGAAGACCTCGTCCGGCGCTGGAAGACCCGGGACGGCGTCGACATTGGCTCGGGAGACGTGCTCATCGCCGCCATCACTTCCTGCACCAACACCTCCAACCCCAGCGTGCTGGTGGCCGCCGGCATCCTCGCCCGAAAGGCGGTCGAGAAGGGGCT
The DNA here is from genome assembly GCA_035651315.1 of Burkholderiales bacterium. Lineage (GTDB taxonomy): Bacteria > Pseudomonadota > Gammaproteobacteria > Burkholderiales > Eutrophovitaceae > DASRFY01. Next base: position 4,162 of record DASRFY010000016.1, on the reverse strand, counting down.
GCGCGTGAAAAAACATATCAAGACCTCGCTGGCGCCGGGTTCGCGGGTGGTGACCGAATACCTGAAACGAGCCGGCCTGCTGCCGTATCTCGAAAAGCTCGGTTTCTACGTCTCGGCCTACGGCTGCACCACCTGCATCGGCAACTCCGGACCGCTCGCTGAGACGATCGAGGAAGCCGTCGTGCAGAACGATCTCGTCTGCGCCGCGGTGCTGTCCGGCAACCGCAATTTCGAAGCGCGCATCCACCCCAACATCCGCGCCAACTTCCTCGCCTCGCCGCCGCTGGTGGTCGCCTACGCGATCGCCGGCACCGTGCTCAAGGACTTCATGACCGAGCCGCTCGGCACGGGCGCGGACGGCAAGCCGGTGTACATCGGCGACGTGTGGCCCCATCCCCAGGAAGTCGCGGACGCGCTCCAGTACGCGACCGACGCGAAGACGTTCCGCCGGTTGTACAAGGATCTCGCGGACGTCAACCCGCTGTGGAAAGATGTCACCTCGGCGTCGGGGCAGGTATACGACTGGCCGAAGTCCACCTATATCGCGCAGCCGCCCTTCTTCGAGGCCTTCGGCATGCAGCCCGGCTCCACCGGCAACATCACCGGCGCGCGCGCGCTCGGCATCTTCGGCGATTCGGTGACCACCGATCACATTTCGCCCGCCGGCTCGATCAAGGACACTTCGCCCGCCGGCAAGTACCTCATCGGCAACGGCGTCGCCAAGCCCGACTTCAACAGCTACGGCGCGCGGCGCGGCAACCACGAGGTCATGATGCGCGGCACCTTTGCCAACGTGCGCATCAAGAATCTCATGATTCCGCCCAACCCCGACGGCACGCGCGTCGAGGGCGGCTGGACCTTGCTGCAACCCTCCGGCGAGAAGATGCCGATCTACGACGCGGCGATGAAATATATCGCGCAGGGCACGCCGACCGTGGTGTTCGGCGGCGAGGAATACGGCACCGGCTCGTCGCGCGACTGGGCGGCAAAGGGCACCCAGCTACTCGGCGTCAAGGCGGTCATCGCCCGGAGCTTCGAGCGCATCCACCGCTCCAATCTCGTCGGCATGGGCGTGCTGCCGCTGCAGTTCAAGGGCTCCGACAGCGTCGCATCGCTCGGCATCCAGGGCGACGAGGAATTCGACATCGTCGGCCTCGAGGCGCTCAAGCCGCAGCAGGACGTCACCCTGGTAATCAGGCGCAAGGACGGTTCCCGCCGGGAAGTGAAGCTGCTGTCGCGGATCGACACCGCGATCGAGGTGGACTACTTCCGGCACGGCGGCATCCTGCCCTACGTATTGCGCGAATTGCTCGCCGCTTGAGGCGCACGCCTCGCGCCCGCGGGCGCCGTGTGCGCTACGGAGGCTCAGCGGCTGCGCTCTTCGTTCGCGGTGCGGCCCAGCAGAGCAAGGAGCGGGCTCGGCAGCGGGGCCGAGGTACGGAACCGCTGCCGGGTCACTCTCTCCAGTCCACCACGTCCTTCAGATCTGCGCGTTGCGTCCGGTAGCCGTGAATCGGATGGTGCGCGTCCGCGTATCCGAACGAGATGCCGCAGACGAATTTGCGCTCCGCCGGCAGGCCGAAGTGATCGCGCAACAGGTCGGGGTAGGAGGCGAGCGCCGCTTGCGCGATGGCGTCCACGCCCCGCTCCCGCGCAGCGAGCAGGAAGGTGCCCACATAGAGCCCGCAGTCCACCGCGCCGTACACGCCGAGGTCTTCCGCCGTGGTGACGAGCGCGACGTGGGGTGCGCCGAAGAAACGGAAATTTTCCAGCGTCTGCTCGGCGGCGGCCTTGTCCTCCCTGCCGATGCCGAGCGACCGGTAGAGCTGCACGCCGCAGACCTTGCGCCGGTCGCGGTAGATGCCCTGGTAGCGAAGCGGAAACGCGAAATCGGGCCGCGGCGGATTGCCAGCCTTCGCGTGCGCATATAGCCGCTGCCGCAGGCGTTCGACCTCCCCGCCGCCGACCAGCAGCACCTGCCAGGGCTGGCAGTTGCACCACGAGGGCGTGTGCTGCGCCAGCGCGAGAATCGACTCGATGGTCTGCTTCGGCACCCGCGTGGGGAGAAAGCGCCGGCAGCTGTAGCGGCCGCGGACGACTTCGTCGAATTCCACGCCGCGCGCCTCAGCCGCGTTTTGCGCGCCGGCCGCCGGCTTGCGCTTTGCGTTTTTTCATCTTGCGCGGCGCCTTCCAGGGCTTGTCCGCGAACCTCGTCTTGAACCGCTCGTCGACCTCGACCTGATATCCCATCGCCAGGCGGTTGCCGGCGTTGGCGAGCGCCACGATCTCGTTCAGCTCGCCCAGGATCGCATCGTCCATGCCCTTGGCGCGCGCGGCGGCGATGTGCGAATTGATGCAGTACTCGCAGTTGTTGGTGATGCTCACCGCGAGGTAGACGAGCTCTTTCGTCATCGGGTCGAGGCGCGAAGGCCGGACCATCACTTCCTTCATCAGCTTCCAGAATCGCCCGAGCAGCGGCGGATGGCTCGCCAGCGCGCGCCAGATGTTGTTGACGTAATCGCTGTCGCGCGTGGCCATGATATCGTCGAACACCGCGCGCGCCGCCGGCGGCGCTTCGCCGTAATTGATGAGCCTGACCTTCGCCATCGTCTCCTCCCTGAACCCGCAGCGGGGGCTCGAATCTTAGCATCCGGGCGCGTGCGCGCCGGTTGGACAGCCGCCCGGTGAGCCTCCATAATGCGCGCTCCTCGAGGATCCGGTTGCATGAAGTTCCTGTTCGATATCTTTCCGGTCGTGGTTTTCTTCGCGGCTTTCAAGCTTTCCGGCATCTACGTCGCGACCGCCGTCGCGATCGCGGCCACGATCGGCCAGGTGACCTGGTCGTGGTTGCGTCACCGCAAGGTGGACAACATGCTGTGGATGAGCCTCGCCATCATCGTCGTGTTCGGCGGCGCCACGCTTCTGCTGCACGACGAGACCTTCATCAAGTGGAAACCCACGGTGCTATACTGGGCCTTCGCCGCCGTGCTGCTTTTCGCCGATCTCGCGCTGGGAAAAAACCCGATCCGCGCGATGATGGGCAGCCAGCTTTCGCTTCCGGACCCGGTCTGGCGCAAGGTCAGTCTGAGCTGGGCCGGGTTCTTCAGTCTGATGGGCGCCGCGAACCTCTACGTTGCGTACCGCTTCCCGACCGAAACCTGGGTGAATTTCAAGCTGTTCGGAGGCATCGGCCTGTTGATCGCTTTTGCCTTCGTGCAGGCGCTGATGCTGTCGCGATACATCCAGCAGGAAGAGGAGAAAAACTAGATGCCGCGCGCGGAAGTTTTTTCGAAGTGAGCGTCCCGGAACTGGTCCGCGAGCGCCTGCAGGCGCTCGCCCCCGAGAGCCTGGAGATCTTCGACGACAGCCGCGAACACGCCGGCCACGCCGGCGCACGCGAGTCGGGCGGCGGCCATTTCCAGGTGTTCATCGTCTCGCGCCGGTTCGACGGCAAATCGCAGTTGGCTCGACACCGCATGGTCTACCAGGCGGTCGCCGATCTCATTCCGCAATCGATCCATGCGCTTTCGATCCGCGCCTACACCCCGGACGAAACGCGCGATGCAGCGAAGGGTTGAAGCTGCACGCTCATCCAGAACAAGACGAAGCATTCCGATTCAACCCCCATCCACCAGAGGAACTGCAATGCATAGTCTGAGATTCATTTTGCTGCTCGGCGCGCTGCTCGCGCCGCTCGCCGTGCTCGCGGCGGAGAAGGACAAGCCGGCGGCGGACAAGCCCGCGGCGGCCGGCGGCAAGATCATCGCCAAGGTCAACGGCACCGGGATTCCGCAGTCGCGCTTCGACCTCATCCTCAAGAGCCAGACCGCCCAGGGCCAGCAGGACACGCCGGAGTTTCGCGAGGAGCTGCGCGACGTGCTGATCACGCGCGAGGTGCTGGCGCAGGAGGCGCTCAAGCGCAAGATCGACAAGGACCCGCTTTACGTCGCGCAGCTGGACGTGATGAAGCAGCAGATCCTGCTGACGCTGCTGTTCGAGGACTTCATGAAAAAGAGCGCGCCGACCGAGGAGGCGATACACAAGGAGTACGAACGCGTGAAGGCCGATGCCGCCAAGTCGCCGCGCAAGGAGTACAAGGCGCGCCACATCCTGGTCAAGGAAGAGGCCGATGCCAAGGCCATCATCGAGCAGCTCCAGAACG
>DASRFY010000015.1:0-4456 GCA_035651315.1 Burkholderiales bacterium | reverse complement strand
ATACGGCGGGCGCGATGAGCATGACGGCAATCGCCAGGGAACTCGGCTTGTCGGTGTCGCGGGTGAGCCGGCTGATCGCTCGTGCGGAACAGGCAAAAGACAAGGCCTGACCCCCACGCCGTGTGACCCCCACGCCGTGTGACCCCCACGCCCCGCTCATGCCGGACCCCCATGCCGCAAGGCCTGACCCCCACGCCGCGCTGGCGTGGCCCCCGGCCGCAAACGTTAGAACCGGATCTTGCCAACCTTTTTTACTCATCCGACTGTTCCCCTCGCCATGGCCTGGGGTCTCGGCAGCGAAGTCGTTTCAAAGCGCCTGCTCGCCGCGGGCGTTCTGGTTTCTATTCGTCGCCGGTGCCTCGCACGGCATACTCGACGCCTTTACCAACGGTGGCCTTGGCATCGCCTTCTTGTGGCCCTTCTCGAGCGAGAGATTTTTCGCGCCCTATCAGCCCATCGAGGTCGCTCCGATCGGGCTTTCTCGTTTCCTGTCTCCGAGGGGCGTGGCCGTCCTGTGGTCCGAGCTTCTTTGGGTCTGGTTGCCGGTTTCGTGCGCGGCAGCCATCGTTGTTGCGTACCGCCGTCATCGGTATAAAACACTGCACCCCGAACAAGTTTCGAGCGATTAGCCTTCAACAGTTCCCGGAGGCAAGACGACATCAATGAGCGCCATCGCGCATCTCGTGCCCGCGCGCGTGCGCGACCTCGGCGGCTTCGCGGTCCGGCGCATCCTGCCGTGGGGCGGCGGGCGCATGGTCGGGCCGTTCATCTTTCTGGACCACATGGGGCCGGTCGGATTTCCCGCCGGACAGGGAATCGACGTGCGGCCGCATCCGCACATCGGGCTCGCCACGGTGACCTATCTATACGAGGGCGAAATCGTGCATCGCGACAGCCTGGGTGTGGTGCAGACGATCCGGCCCGGCGACGTCAACTGGATGACCGCCGGCCGCGGTATAGTCCATTCGGAGCGTACCGATTCGGCGCTACGCGCCCGCGGCCACCGCGTGCATGGGCTACAGTCCTGGGTGGCGCTGCCGCTGGACAAAGAGGAGAGCGAACCCTGGTTTCGGCACTACCCCGCGAGCCGGCTGCCTGCACTTGCGCGCGACGGCGTCGAGCTGCGCGTCATCGCCGGCAAGGCATTCGGGCTCGTCTCGCCGGTGGAAGTGTTCTCGGGGTTGTTCTACGTCGACCTGAAGCTGCGAGCCGGGGCGGGCATCGATCTCGCCCCTGAGCACGCGGAGCGCGCCGCACATGTCGCGGAGGGAGAAGTGGAGATCGAAGGCGAGAGGCTCGGTGCGGGGACGATCGCGATTCTCGAGCCCTGCGAAACGGTGCGCGTGGGTGCGCGCGGCGACAGCCGGCTGGCGCTGCTCGGCGGCGCGCCGCTCGAGGGACGGCGCCTGATCTGGTGGAATTTCGTCTCCAGCTCGAAGGCGCGCATCGAGCAGGCAAAGCGGGACTGGGCGGAGGGAAAGTTCGCGCCGGTGCCTGGCGAGACCGAATTCATCTCGTTGCCCCGGGACTGAAGCGAGGAGAAGCGAAATGCGAAGCGCGATGTTGTTGGCGGTGATGTGCTGCGCGGCGGGCCTTGCGCTTGCCGAAGAGCCGAAAAAGAAGCCCGGCATCTACAAATGCATCGGCGCGGACGGCTCGGTAACCTACTCCAGCGAGCCGTGCAAGGGAAAGAGCAAGACGTTCCTCTCCGACAAGGATCTCAAGAAAAAGGCCAGCACCGTGCGCGGCGGCGGCCGCCAGACCGTCTATCCGGCGGGCACTGGCACGGCGGAAGCGCCGCCCGCTTCGGATGAAGCCGACTCGAAGCAAGTCAAGCAGCCCGCTGCGCTCGTCAATCCGGTAACCGGTACGATCATCAACGAGCAGGGCATCAAATAGCGCCGCCGCGCACGCGAGCAAACTCGGCCGCCGTCGATCGAAACGGCGAACGACCAACCGACTCCTGAACCCATAAAATCTCCAACCGCGGAGGAAACGCGATAACCGAACCACCAAGGGCACGAAGATCACCAAATAGCAACGCAACCGCGCCGCCTCACGCGAGCAGCAGGGTGTCGAGTTCGGCTGCCGCCGACCGCAGCAGCGGAAGAAACTGCGCCTCCATCTCGCGCACCGCGATGCGCCCCGCCTGCGCGCTCACGTTCATCGCCGCCACGACCTTGCCCGCGGCATCGCTGACCGGCACGGCGATCGAGCGCAAACCGATTTCGAGTTCCTGGTCGACGACCGCATAGCCCGCCCTGCGCGTTCCTTCGAGGATCTGGAGCAGCTTCTCGCGCGAGGTGACGGTCCGGTCGGTGAGCGGCTTGAGCCGCACGCGCGACAGCAGCGCGGACAGCTCGCCGGAGGCGAGATTCGCCAGCAGCACACGTCCCATCGAAGTGCAGTACACCGGCAGGCGGCTGCCCACGCTCAGATCCACCGACATGATTCGGGTAGTGGTCGCCGCGCGCGCGACGTAGAGGATCTCGTCGCCGTCGAGCACGGCGAGCGAGCAGGATTCGTGCGCCGCCCGGCTGACGCGGTCGAGGAAGGGCTGCGCGGAGACGGCGAGCGGCGTGGAGGAAAGATAGGCATGGCCCAGCGCCAGGACCTTGGGCTGGAGCGAGAAATACCGCTCGTCGGCCGCGACGTAGCCGAGCCGGAACAGCGTGTACAGGCAGCGCCGCACCGCCGCCCGCGGGATCCCGGTGAGCCGGCTGATCTCGGCGATCGACTGCCTGCGCCGCTGCTGCGAGAAGGCGCGGATCACCGCCAGGCCGCGGGCGAGCGAGGTCATGAAGTTCGGATCCCCGCCCAGCGCGTCGATCTCGACCGCGGGCGTCGCCTCGGCGCGCGCCGGCGGCATCCTGCCGCCGGCGGGACTCGATCCGGAGCCGCGTTTGCCCATTGTTCCTCCTTTGCCGTCGTGCCCCGATGCTAGCACCGCTTGGGGCGATAATCGAACGGTATTTCGCTAACCGCCCTTGACGGAAGAAGCAGGCGAGGCATAGAGTCGGGTGCTATTAACGCACTTTCGTGCGAATAACGAACAAACGGCAATAGACAGGTACAGGGAGGAAGCGTCCTGCGCCCCGTGTTGCGGACAAGGTCCTTGCGGTTGGCGATCCATCATCCCGCGCAAATGAAATCCCCGCCCGAAGTGCTGTCGCTGTATCCCGCGCACGACGGCTCCCTGACGGGGCTGCTGGCGAGCCGGACGGCGTTCGGCCGCGACCGGCCGTTCGTGATCTATGCGGAGCGCACCTGGCGCTGGGGCGAATTCCAGGACGCGGTGCAGCGCGCCGCCCGCATGCTCGCGGACCGCGGCATCGCGAAAGGGGACCGCGTCGCGGTCATGGCGCCGAACAGCGATTCCTACGCGCTGCTTTTCTTCGCGCTCGCGCGCCTCGGCGCGATGCTGGTCCCGGTCAACCCGGAATTCGGCGTCGAAGAAGCCGGCTACGTCCTGCAGCACGCGGAAGTGTGCGCCGTGGCCTGTACGCAGGCGGCGTATCCGGTCGCAAGCCACGCGTGCGAGGGCATGCGGGCGCGTCCCTGGTTCACCCTGCTCGACGGGCACGAAGAGGCCGCGCCCGGCTTCGACCGCCTGCTCGCCGCCGCGCCGGAAACTTCGCTGCCGGCGCCCGCGGGGCCGGAGGACGTCTGCCTCATCCTCTACACCTCGGGCACGACGGGATTCCCGAAAGGCGTGATGCACAGCCAGCGCAACTTCGTGATGGCGGGCGAAGGCTTCGTCGAGCGCATGCACCTGCAGCCCGAGGATCGCCTGTTGTGCGTGCTGCCGCTGTTCCACATCAACGCGCTGTTCTACTCGCTGGGCGGCGCGGCGGCGGCGGGCGCCTCGATCGTGTTCGCGCCGCGCTTCAGCGCCTCGGGCTTCTGGCGGCTCGCCGCGCAATCGGGGGCGACCGAGGTCAACATCATCGCCGCGGTAGGAAACATCCTCGCTCGCCGTCCGCGCGCGGAATTTGTCCCGGCGCACCGCCTGGCCAAGGTGTACGGCGCGCCGGTGAGCCCCGAGATCGCGCGGGTATTCCGCGAGGAATTCGGTGTCGGGCACGTGATCGAAGGCTACGGCATGACCGAAGTGCCCGGCGTGTGCAACGTTCCTTTCGACGGACCGTACCGCAGCGGCAGCATGGGCCGCGCGGCGCTGCATCCGGATCGCGGCATCCGCTTCGCCGAGCTGCGGGTCGCGGACGAGGCGGGCCGCGACCTGCCCGACGGCGAGGTCGGCGAGCTGCTGGTGCGCACGCCCATCGTCATGAAGGGCTACTACAAGGACCCGGAGCAGACCGCAGCCGCGTTTCGCGACGGCTGGTTCCTGACTGGCGACCTCGTCCGGCGCGACGCGGACGGGTTCTTCTATTTCGTGGCGCGCAAGAAGGACATCATCCGGCGGCGCGGCGAAAACATCTCCGGCGCCGAGCTG
>DASRFY010000014.1:0-3041 GCA_035651315.1 Burkholderiales bacterium | reverse complement strand
GATGCGGTTCATGCGGGCGAGCAGCGCCGATTGCGCGTCGGAGGCCGGCGCGAACCCGTCGTCGGGACGCGACAGCTCCTTCTGCGCCACCGCGCGCACCACATAGGGCGTCACCAGCACCATCAGCTCGGTCTCGTTGTTGACGTAGTCCTGGCTGCGGAACAGGGTACCGAGAACCGGGAGCTGCATCAGCCCGGGCAATCCATTGATCGCCTGCTTTGTCTGCTCCTGGATCAGGCCGGCCATCGCCATCGAGCCGCCGGAGGGAATTTCCAGCGTGGTCTCGGCGCGTCGGGTGCGGACCGAGGGAATGGTGATCGAGTTGGTCGTCGTCGCGCTCGCGGATTGCGAAACGGTGATCGCGTTGTCGTTGGACAGCTCCGACACCTCGGTCATCACGCGCAGGCTGATGCGGCCTTCGCTCAGCACCACCGGGGTGAAATTCAGCGAAATGCCGAATTTCTTGTAGGTGATCTGGGTGGTGCAGACATGGGTGACGGGATCGCAGGAATAGCCCGCGGGAATCGGGAATTCACCGCCGGCGATGAAGGTGGCAGACTCGCCCGAGATCGCGGTGAGGTTCGGCTCGGCGAGCGTGCGCACCACGCCGGCGCTTTCCATCGCCCGCATGGTCGCGCTGACCGTCGGTATGCCCTTGGGCGTGGAAATACCCTGCAGGCCGTTGCCGGCCACCAGCGGCGAACCGAGCGCGGTGAACGGGTTGCTGTTGTTGAAGTTCACGAGCGCTGTGCCGACATTCATGCTGGCGGAGAGATCGACGCCCATCTGCTTGATGATGTCGCGGCGGACTTCGGCGACATGCACCTTCAGCATGACCTGGTCGCGGCCCTTGACGACGATGCTGTTGACGACCTTGTCGGCGCCGCCAACCAGGCGAGCGGCGATGTCGCCGGCCTGCTGCGCCTCGACCGGGCTCGTCACCGCGCCGCTCAGCACGACGCCCTCGCCGACACCCTCGATCTGGACGCCCGGCAGGATCTGATGCAGCGCGGCGCGCACACCGTTGAGGTCGCGCTTGATCGCGATGTCGTAGTTCGCGATCTGGCCGCCGTCGGCGTCGAAGAACACGACATTGGTCTGGCCGATCCCGACGCCGATGACGTAGGCGCGCTGCGAGGAGCGGATCACGGCGTTGGCGATCTTGGGATCGCCGACCAGCACGTCCTTGGCGTCGCGCGGCAGGTCGATGACGACGGATTTGCCGATGCCGAGCGCAAGGAAGCGGGTCTTGCCCGGGATGCTCGCGGTGGTGTGCACGACCGGCTCGGTCGTATCGGTATGTGGGCTCGCGGCAGCGGGCGCAGTGGCCGGTGCCACGACAGCGGGCTCGTCGCCGGCGGGCGCGGAATTGAGCTGGCGCGCCAGCGCCGCGAGTGCCGGATCGTCAGTAGCGCGCACGGAGTTGAGCTGCAGCGCCAGCGTGGCGATCACTGATGCGGAAAGGGCGCGGATGATGACGGGTTTCAAGGTGCTTGCCCTGCTGCTCATTTGGAATCCTCGGTCACTTTCTGTGCCGTGACGCGGCGTGCGAACGGCGGGGATGCCGTCGCTGCCGGTGCAGGTTTGCCTGTGGAGTGTGCTGAACCGCGTTGGCCGGACGCACGACGGCACGCATCGCGGTCATGCCGGCCGATGCGGAGCGCTCGTTGTCGATCCTGCTCGCGGACGAGGCGGCAACGCCGCCGGCGCCGGGCGCGACGATCACGACGACAGTTCGGGCGGTAAACATACTCTTAACGCAACTTTACTCCTGCCCGTGAAGGCCGGTCAGTTCCCCTATCCCCGCAAGCAGGGTTACGCAGCAAAGGTGTAAGGGGACTTGAGACGGGCAGGATGCGCGCAGCGGTAGCGGGGGGAATCATCCTCATGGTGAACGGGACGTTATCGCGCGCGGCGCGCCGGCGCGCGGCCACAACCTGCGGAGAGGGCAGACGGCGCGCTACAATCTCCAAATCAGCCGGCGTGAATGCGCCGCGAGCGTTCCTCGCAGGCCGCCGCCTCGGCTGCTGCGAGCCGCTCCAGCCGCACTGCGACATGCTTGTGATAGGGCGTGCGCGCGACCGGATCGCAATTCTCGCTGTCGGTCAGCGCATTGACGCGCGGGCCGTTGCTCAAGCGCTCACCGTCGCTTGTCGGATAGGATTGGCCGTAACCGTGCGGCAAAGCGAGCTGGCCCTCCCGCAAGCTGTCGTCGGCCTTGCAGCGGGCGACGATCCGGCCCGCGGGCGAAGCGACGGCGATCCATTCGCCGTCGCGCGCGCCGAGCGCTTCGAGGTCTTTGGCATTGATCAGCAGCGCGCCATCGGGATCGTCGCGCCGCCACGCCGGATCGCGGAAAATCTGATTGGCGTTGAACATGCGCCGCTGGCCGGCGGCGAGCACGAAGGGATAGTCCTTCGGTGCCTGGGCTTGCACGGGGTCGAGCTGGGCCATCCAGTCCAGCATCGGCGCGATCGCGAGACGCACCTTGCGGTCGGGATGGCTGATCAACGACCACACATCGTCATAGCTATGCGCGGTGAAGGCGGCGCCGCTGCGTTTTCCCACGATGGCATCGAACAGGGCATCGCCGAGCGCCTCATCCGGCGTCACGCCGTTGGCGCCGAGCGCGCGCCGCACCGCTTCGGGCGAACGCTTCGCGCAAGACTGCGCCGCCTGCCACAAGGGTGCCGCGGCAGCGGTGCCGTCGGGCAACGTCTGTCCGAGCGTGTGATAGAGCACCAGCGCGCCGACGGCCGCCGCGTTCGGATTGGCGTCCATGAAGCCGCGCAGCGCCTGCGCGAACGCTGCGCGAGAGTGCGCTGCTGCTTCCCGGAGCGGCGCCAGCGCGTTGTCGCCCGGCAACAGGCCGAGCGCGCGCGCCAGCCGCGTGTAGATTTCAGGCTCGGGAAGCGTGCCTTCAAGCGGCGGCACCACGCCGGCCCGCACATGGAAATAGTTGGTCGGGAATTCGAAGTTGAACAGCGTGAACTCGGTCTTCTCATATTGCGAGGATGCCGGCAGCACGTAATGCGCCAGCC
>DASRFY010000013.1:0-20043 GCA_035651315.1 Burkholderiales bacterium | reverse complement strand
TCCGAGTAGATCAGGCGCGCCATCTCTTTGCTTTCGGACGGCGCACCTTGGCATGTTGCGCTTTGGCCTCCAGGTAAGCGTGCACGTCCTCGGCGGCGTAGCCCCGGCCGGTCTTGAGCATCTGTCTTTCGGCCGCCAGCGCCTCGGCCACAAATTCCTTCCGGCGCTCTGCGATGGCGGTTTGCCGTTCGATAGCCTCGACCATGAATGCATGGGCAGACTTGCCCGTTCCTTCAATGACAGCGGCGACCCGTTCCTTCAATTCGGGTGGAAGCTTGATGGTTGTCGCTGGCATCGCACTGCTCCTGGGACCGTAGGTATTACCATGTTAGTACCCCGGTCGCTGTCCGGTCAACAACGGGGATGGAGTCAGGCCAGACACCTTGGAGCAGCCTGCTCACCTATCGGAGGGCAGTCTGTCAAATTTGAGCAGACTGTGGTGACATTTTGCCACTATGAAAAGTTGTTTTCCGCCAGGGCCGCGTGCGACTCTCAGGAAATCAAGGTCGCAAGATGCGGGACTAATATGGTCAGTCCGCTCGGATCGCTTGTCGCGACAAAGCTCGATATGGAGCTGATGTCCCGCATCCAGGCTGTCGCCGCCCGCGCCCTGGCGAGCGGGGCGATCGAGCCGATCGAGACCGAAACCGAAGTGATCGAGGACGCGGGCGTGCAATTCGTGGTGCGTGTGGTCTCGAGCCTTCGGCGCAAGGACGCCGTCGCGCAGCAGCAGGTGCGCGATCCTCTCGGTGACCACGACCCGGCGCTCTTCGTGGCGGACGTGTCGCCCACGCACTATGTGCTGCTTAACAAGTTCCCGGTGCTGTCGCAGCATCTTCTCGTCGTCGTGCGGGAATATGAACCCCAGGACGCGCTTCTCACCCTCGCTGACTTCGAGGCGCTCGTGCGGTGCATGGGTAATACAGAAAATTTGGGCTTCTACAATGCGGGCCGCGAGGCGGGTGCAAGCCAGGAGCGCAAGCACCTCCAGGTCGTCCCGATGCCGCTTGCGCCGGAGGTGCCGCATGCGGTGCCGATCGAGCCGCTTCTCGATGCTGGCCCCCTACTCCCTTTCCGGCATGCGTTCGAGCGAATTGCACAGACAGACGCCGCAGGGCTCCATGCTCTCTATTGCCGGCTGCTCGAGTCGGCCGGCGTGAGCGGCACTGCTCCTTACAACCTGCTCCTGACACGGCGCTGGATGCTCGTCGTGCCGCGCACGCGGGAGCACTTCGACTCGATCTCTGTGAATGCGCTCGGCTTCGCCGGCTCTCTCTTCGCGCGCGACCGCACGCAACTGGAACGCATCCGCCGCACGGGACCGATGAATGTCCTGTGCGAAGTGGCGGCGCGATCGGGATAGGTGTCGCGGCTACGGCTCACGCCTGCGCGCGTGGGAATCCACGCGGCTGGGATCGAATGCGCAGGCACGGAAAAACAGGCAGCCCTCGGGGAGCGTCCCCAAACGGCCGCCAATGGCTATCGCGGTGCAGCCGGCCCGCCGCCCTATTGATACGGCACCAAGCCGGCCTGCTCGGTCAGCAGCTCTCTATTTCGCTGTGGCCACCGGCCCCCAGTAGCGCATCAGGTCGGCATGCGCGTCGTCGACGCTGCGCGCCTGAACGCCCTTTCCGTTCGTTCCCGACGGCTTGGCGTTCCAGTCGCGCACGAGATCCGCATTGGCGTCGGCCGCGCTCCTGGTCGTCACCATCCCGGCGGGTTGCCCGCCGTGGGTCCGATAAGTACGCATGAGGTCCGCGTTGATGTCCTCGATGCTGCGGGTGACGATGTTGCCGCCTGCAAAAGACGCCGAGCTCACCAAGCCAAGCGCCGCAATACTGCCGAGGAGGAACCGTTTTCTGATCAGCTTCATGATGCACTCCATATCGTAGAACGATGGTCACCGGCTTCCCGCGTGCGCAACCGAATTCTCGGAATCGGATTGCGCGCGAAGGAAAGCCCCCGCGCACCCATCGCTCGATACGGATTGCCCGATCCGACATGGATCGGTCGTTCCGACCATCTTTTTACGTTGTTGCTCTACCGCTGGCCCCGCAATTCCTCGCCTGGACGCTTCGCGCGACAATTGGCGCGCGGACACGGCGCAGCGACTGCGGAGCGGGCCCGGGTATGCCCGCCCCCGCTGTGCCGGGGGCCGACGCAATGCAAGGCTGCGTGTCTCTATTCAGACCTGCCTGCGCCGCGACCAGGTGCACGACGGATGCGACAGCGTCACCTTAAACCAGAGGCAGTTACGGATTGCCTACGGATCGGAAGATCGGTTCTGGCGGACGCATGCACAGTCCCGCCGCGATTTCCCCGCACGGGCCTTTGCGTGAAACCGTGGCTGCGTCAGACGTTCGGCACGGGGATCGGACCCAGGGCGTGCTCCAGTACCAGGCCAAGAGCGAGCAGCTCCCGATCGCGGCCGACCGGCGCATCGAATTCGATGCCGACCGGAAGCCCATCCTTGGTCAAGCCGCCCGGAAGTACGAGTCCCGGAATACCGGCGGTGCTGGCGGGTGCGATGTTGCGGGACATGGCGACATAGAACGGCACCTTCTTTCCGCGAATCTCGACCTCCATGTCCTGCCCGATCGGCGGCGCGGGAATCATTGTCGTGGGATACACGATGGCCGCCACACCCTGCTCACGGAAGTAACGGCGAAATGCGTTCTGCAGCGCCGGCCGGTGCGTCTTTCTCGCTTCTTCGTACACTTCCTTCGGCGCGTGGAACTGCCCGCCGTCCAGGACAAACAGACCGAAATCGCGCTTGATGTCCTCGCTGGCCTCGGCGACCAATCGATCCCACGTCACGCCCGTTCCAAACGTCTGCAGGTATTCGGTAATCGTCGGACGCGTCTCATGCTGAATGATTGGAAAGGTCGCGACCTGCCACAGTTTCTCCAGTTCCGGCAGCGGCGCCTCGAGGAGCTGCGCGCCGGCATCGCGCAGTCTTCCCAGCGCAGAATCCGTCACCCGCTCCACTTCCGGATCGAGATCGGAATAGTAGAAATCCCGGATCACGCCCAGCTTCACGCCGCGCAACGATCTTGCGACTGCGGGCCTCGTGTCGCCGGTCACCACGGAATCGAACAGGATCAAGTCGGCCACCGAGCGCGCATGTGGTCCGACAGTGTCGAAGATCGTAGTCAGCGGCATCACGCCTTCGGCGGGCCAGCGGAATTTCGACGGCCGATATCCCTTGATTCCGGACAATGCAGCAGGCACGCGGATCGAGCCGCAAGTGTCTTCCGCCAGGCCGGCTGGCGCCATCGCGGTCGCAACCGCCACCGCGGTGCCACCGCTGCTGCCGCCGGGAATGCGGGCGGGGTCGTACGGATTGTGAACCGCGCCGAACGCCAGGTTGTTCGATGTCCATCCGAACGATAGTTCGTGCAGGTTGGTCTTGCCGAGCAAGAGGGCACCCGCGTCGAACAACATCTTCGCGACCGGCGCGTCCTGCTTCGGCCGGAAGTTGCGCAATGCGGGCGTGCCAGAGGTCGTGGGCAAGCCCTTGGTGTTAATGCTGTCCTTGATCGGAACTGGCAAGCCGTGCAGTGCACCGAGCGTGGCTCCGGAGGCGCGTTTTTTGTCCGCCGCACGCGCTGCCTCGAGTACCGCGTCGCGATCCTGTGAGATATATGCATTCAGGGATTTCAAGCTCGCGCTGCGGTCGAGCAGCGCCTGCGCGTACTCCTCGCATTTCAGGTCGCCGGCTCGCATGGCGGCCACCGCCTCTACCGCGGAAAGTCCGACCAGCGTGGCTTGTGCCGCGCGAGCGGTCGGAGCTGGCAACGCACATGCCACCTGTGCGGCGGCGAGCGCAGACGCCTTGGCGAGAAAGGACCTTCGATGGGATGGGGCGCTACAGGTCATGATTCGTCCTCCTGTGAACTAGGCGTAGGCGTGCTCGTTATTGCGTGCCGCCGTCCCCTTCCGGCTCGCGACGGACACCCTTCCGGTGCGGGGCGTGCAACCCGCCGCCGACGCGCCGTTTACGCGTGATGGGGCGGCGCAGCAGAGTCCAGAGCTGCTCGACGTTCGCAAACGCCTGTGCGTTTCCGGTGCGCGCGTCCTCGACCAGCCCTTCCAGCCGGGCATAGCCCCGACGATAGATGCGCACCACATAGCAATACGGCTTGTCCACCACCCGCCCCCCGGTTGAGCGAAGCCTACCGGGCAACTCCGTACGGATCGGGAACGGATTCCCGGCACGGCGTCGCTACTGGCGAAGGCTTTCGAACAGCCGCTCGCTGCTCGCGGAAGGCCGAATTCCCAGCGTCACCGACAGCGTCTGGCGCAGACGGCGGAACACCGACATCGCCTCGGCCCGGCGGTCGAGCTTGAGCAGGCAGCGCATCAAGCCCTGGTAGAACTCCTCGATGAGATCGTCTGCCTCGATCCCGCGGCGGTAGAGTAGGGCTGCCGCCTCAAGATCGCCTGAATCTTCGAGTTGCCGGCCTGCCGCGGAAACGCAGCGCAGGAACTGCCCACGCAACCGTTCGCGCAGCGACAGCGCCCAGGGCGCATCGGAATCTTCAACCAGAAAGTGGCCGCGATAGAGAGACCATAGCGGCTCGAGTTCCGGTGCAGCGCGGGCCTGCCCGCGACCGTCCAGGTCCTGTACCCTTCGCTCGAACGCCCAAGCATCAACCCAGACCTGTGTCGGATCGAGCGACACCAGTCCCTCGATGAACTGTACTGCATCCGGATGCAGCAGCAGCTTGCGCAGACGGTGCAGTCCGACCGAGAAGGCCTCGCGCGCCGCGTCCCCGTCTTCGTCGGTCCATAGCGCATCGATGATCTTCTGCTCCGGCACGTTGCGACCGCCCTTGGCGATGACTGCCTTGAGTATGGCCAGCGGTTTCTTTGGCGCTTTGCGTGAGAAAGACAACGGCTGGCCATCGACTTCAATCCGAAACTCGCCGAGCGTGTACACCTTGACCGGCCAGGGCCAGTTGGCAATGTCGATTTGCGGTGGCGCGACGGAGAATCGCCTCACGTAATCCTGGACGTATGGCACTTCGATATCCGCCTGCAGAGCCTCGACAACGAGACGATCCACCATCCGCATGAGCGGCCGGTTGTAAATCCAGCCTTCTCGCGGTTCCGCTTCAAACGAGCGCGCAAGCTCCCTAAGGCCCGCATTGCGATCCCCTTTGAGAAACGCGGCGAACGCGCGCACCTGCAGGATCATCGGCAAATATCTCTCCATGAACGTGCCCGCGCCCGCCTCGCAGGCTTCGTCCAGCCATCTATCAGCCAATTCGTACTCACCGGCAAGCGCGGGAGCGCTCGCGCAGTTCGCACGCCAGGCAACGTAGAAGAACGGCGAACCCAGCTTCGTCGCCGCCTCGACTGCGCACCGTGCATGCTGCAACCCGTCCTGGGGTTTATCGGCGCCCATGGCGATGTAGCAACTGCCGAGATGGAACTGCGCCGCGTTCATGGGTTTTGCGTCAAACACGGTCGCTTCCATTCCGGAAATCGAAGTCCGTGCCGTGGCGAGGTCGCGGCCAGCGCATGCGTTATATGTCCTGAACATATGAGACAGGAATTCGGTCTGGCGAAGGCCGTTGTCCGCCGCAATGCGATCAGAGCGCAGCAGAGCAGCTTCCGAGATTTCCCACGGCTCGCCGGCTCGGTGCAGGCTGTAGCCCGCCATCAGCCACCACCAAGCCTTGTTCAGCTCCGTGACCTTGGCTGAGTCGAGCAGCGGCTTCGTGCGATCAATAATGACGCGCGCTCGCGATAACTGCATCGCAAGCGTGTGATGAACGATCAAGGCGGTCGCAGCCGCGACTTTCTGGTTGGCGTCGATGTCGTCGACATCCAGCAGCTGGGCAGTCCGCTCCGCAATGGAAGGAATTCGAGGATGGCCCGATTGGCGATAAGTAAACGCCAGCACCAAGGCGCTCAGCACATTAAGTTCTGCGGCCGCGTTTGGAAAGGTGGGCTGCGTCTCCAGCAGCCGGTCGATGGTCTCGACCCAGGCATCCATAGACTCAAAGCCGCTGTACTCGAAGTAGTAACTGCGAATGACCCAGGCTGCGGAAAGCATCTGTCCGACCGCGTCTCCGACCTGGCGGAAACCCGTGAAAGCCGCAACAAAACACTGCCGCGCCAACGGCACGTTGGTCTGCACCTGCGCACAACCCGACCAATACTGGAGCCATGGATCATCCAGCACGATCTGGGAGGACATGGACCGAATCCAGTCCAGCAACGTCTGCCAGCGCCCTTGAGCCAGCAATCCGGGCGCGGCCGCAAGGGTAATCTCGCGCGCCTTCTTCCAGTCCTCGCCTTGCACCGCAAGCGGGAATGCCTGCTCCCGCTGGTCGCGGGAAACCAGTACTTCGACGGCACGTGCCAACAGCGCCCGTCGTTCCTTTTCCGAGAGGGTTTCTGTGAGACGCTTCCGCAGGAAGTCACGAAAAAGATCGTGGTACTGATAGCGTGGCTCATCTGTCCCGCGACGATAGGTGAACAATTGTCGGCGGCACAGCCGATCGAGAAGGACCGCTGCCCCAGCGTTGGCGCTAATGCCCTTGGCCATCTCAGCAGTGAACGAATCGAAGATCGAGGTCCGGAGCAGGACTTCGCGGTCTTCGGCCGACGCGGTGTCGAATATCTGAGCAGCGAAGTAGTCGAACACCGCCTGCCGTGAGTGCGTTTCCAGTTCGGCCGTGGAGACGCCGCCGCGACGCAGACGCTCCAGCATGAGTGTGAGCCCCGCAGCCCAGCCGCCGGATCTTTCATGGAGCGCACGTAAGGCGCCAGTGTCCAGCGCACCTCGGCTCCTGGCGAGCGCTATAGCTTGCGCCTCCTCAAACGTGAGTTTCAGTTCGTCCCAGTCGACGACTATGACGGCTTCGGTCGCAACCTCGCGGGAAAACTCGGCGGCCGGCTCCGCTCGACTGACGACGACGAGATTCGCCGAAGAGGGAACTTCGCCGATCGCAGTCGGCAGGACCTGCCGCAAGGCACTGTCTGCCGCGTCCTGGTAGTTGTCGAGAACGAGCAGAGCACCTTGCGGCATCCGCGAAAACAGTTCTCGGAAGTAGCGACGCGCGAAGCCGGAAAGATCGGGCAGGAACTCCGGGGTCAGGAGTGGCAGCGGTCTCTTCTTCGGCGCGAGTGCCTTGGCCGCCTCCGTGAGGTAATAGAAGAACGTGGAAACATCGACATCGCCGGGATCGACGTGGTACCAGATCCCGGAAAGTTCGCGCGCCTCCCAGTAACTCGCCACCAACACCGTTTTGCCTGCGCCCGGCGGCCCGGCTACCCAGATCGCCGGATGATTGCGCTTAGCGTCGAGCAGAGCGAAAAGCCGCTCCCGCGTCACGGCATCGTGCAAACGCGGCCGCGTAAGCTTCGCCAACTGCGGCGCATTGCGCGCCATGGTCCCCTCCCCGATGGTTCCGGCATCATCTTATGGCGAAAATACCTTACGCCGGCACGGCTGATGATTCCAGCCGAGCCGGACCGTTCGGGTCTGCCTAGGCTACAGCATTCCGGCGAGGGATGACTTTTGAGTTACTTTTCGCCTTGGCGAGCGCCGATACCCCTGGCGGCCGCGACTGCGTCAACGGTTCCAGGTCGAAAACCCGGTGGTTGTTCCGTCCTGCCAATTCACCTGGGTGACACCGACGAACGTGTTGTTGCCGCTGATTCCCTGATACTTGCCCGTACCTCCGACGTATTGGAATGTTCCCGGACCGGATACCGTGTCGCCCTGGTTTTGCCAGGTCAGATACGCCTGATCCCCGTCCGTGTCGCTGATGATGCAGTAGCCGCCCGCTTTGTGCTTCTTGTTGTTGAAGTCGGCGTCGAAAAAGGCGGGACATTTGACGCCGGCCCGGTGGAACAGGCTGCCTTTGCCCTTGTCATTGAAAAACGTGCCGCTGAACTCGCCCACCCAGTAGATATGACCTTTATCAATCTGGTAGGCCTTGCCGACGCCAAACCAGCCGAAATCGCCGGTGACCTTCCAGTCCTGCGAATAGCCTGGTGCGACTAGCCCGAAGCCTGATATCGCCATTGTCGCTGCAATGAGGTATCGCGCCGTAAGTTTTCGGTTTGCTTTCTCGTTCATGACAGTGTCTCCCTTCCTTTGAGTCCGACGGTCTTGGATGGCGTGGTGGCCGGGCGCCGGCGAGATGTCTTCTTCGTCAGCGCCGCCCACAACGTCTCCGAGCTGGAAAACGGCGTGCGCTTGCCGGTTCTGACGTCCTCGACCACCCCGGTCGGCTTTCCCTGTCCCAGCCGATAAAAGCGAACGATGAACGTCACCCCCAGTTGCATGGCGCCTCCCAGCTTGGGGGCACCATAGCCGGAGGGGGATTACCGATCGGGTACGGATACGAGCGGTCTTTGGCTCAGCCGCCCCGCAGGCTATGAAAAAAGTACTCGCTGTGCGTGGATCGCTGAATGCCGACCGTAACGGAAAGGGTTTGACGCGGGCGTTGGCTGGCTACAATCACGGTCTTCCCTTCCCGCAGTGGGCCAGCGACCCAGACCGCCAAGTGCCTTAGCCGGTCCGTCCAGCGACCGGAGCAGCCGCTTGCGGCCACAGCGTTGAAGGCATGGCCTTGTCAGTTTTGCGAGCCGCGACCGTTTGGTGGCCAAGTGCAGGTCGTGAAAGCGATGGCCGGGCCCGCTATCCGGAAGCGGGCGCCGGCGTCGCTAAGGAGTCCGTGAGCCACGGCTTCATGCATGCGCCACCGGGCACCCGCGCAGTATCGCTCGTGGCCCGAATGCGATAGGCTCAGGACCCCGCGAGGTGCGCCAGGAGAGGAAAGAGCGTGAGGGAGAACAGACTCAGGACCATCTGGAAACAGGGCGGTGCGGTGATCAACGGCTGGCTCGGAATCCCTAGCTCAGTCTCGGCGGAGAACATGGCGCAGGCGGGCTGGGACTCGCTCACCGTGGATCTGCAGCACGGCTTGGTGGATTATCAGACGGCAGTCACCATGCTTCAGGCGATCACGACGACGCCAACGGTGCCGCTCGCCCGAGTACCGTGGATGGAGCCGGGCATCATCATGAAACTGCTCGATGCCGGCGCATATGGAATCATCTGCCCGATGATCAATACCAGGGCCGAATGCGAGGCCTTCGTCGGCGCTTGCCGCTATCCGCCCGCGGGTTTTCGCAGTTTCGGCCCGGTGCGCGCCATGTGGTACGGCGGAGCGGATTACTGGAAGCACGCCAACGAAACCGTCATCACCATGGCGATGATCGAGACCAGACAGGCGGTGGAGAATCTCGATGAGATCCTGACGGTTCCCGGCCTCGACGCGCTGTATATCGGACCGAACGACCTGGCGCTTACGCTCGGCTGCGCGCCCGCCGGCGTGCCCACCGATCCGGTCGTGCTCAACGCGATCAAGACCATTCTCGCCGGTGCAAAACGGCATGGCATTCGTGCCGGCTTGCACTGCGGCTCGACGGCGATGGCGAAGGAGATGATCGCGCTGGGCTTTCAGTTCGTCACTCTGCTCGCCGACAACGCATTGCTCGCCGCCGCCGCCAAGAGTGCGGTCGCGGAGATGCGCGAGACGGCCCCGGTCGCGAAGGCGACGAGCGCGTACTAGGCTCGACCGGTACCCACCGCGCCGCGCGATCTGCGCCCGGCGTTACGGCCGTTCCATCTTGCAGGTGGTGGGCAGGATGTTGTCCTTCGCCTCGATGCGCACGTCGGTCTTCCAGCCATAGCCGGTGTCGTCCGCATCGTACTTCACGCCGTTCCTTCCGGCCTTGACGAAGGTGGAAACGAACAGCGGCTCCATGATCTGGTGGTCGTCGGCGCGCATCCAGACCTCGCCCACGCCGCCGTCGTAGCGCATGTCTTCCAGCGCCTTCGCCACCTTGACCGGATCCGCCGAGCCGGCCTTGTCGATCGCTTTGGCCCACATGTCGATCGCGTACTTGATCGGCATGAAGCCCCAGTCCTCGGCGTAGCGCTTCTTGTAGTCGAGGTAGTACTTCTCCAGCGGATGTCCGGGGAGGTTTGGACTCCAGCTCCCCACCGTCTTGACCCGCTCCGCGCCCGATGCGCCGAAGGCCTTGGGCGTGCCGACGAGATAAGCGTAGTTCGTATAGAAAGTCGCCTTCAGCCCCGCCTCTTCCGCCGCCTTGATGAGCAGCGCAAGGTCGTTGCCCCAGTTGCCGGTCAACACGGTGTCGGCGCCGCTCGCCTTGATCTTGGCGATGTAGGGCGCGAAGTCCTTTACCTTGCCGGTCGGGTGCAGCTCGTCGCCGACGATCTCGATGTCCGGCCGCTTTTTCGCGATCATCTCCCGGGCCACCCGCTGCACCGCCTGTCCGTACGCGTAGTCCTGATTGATCAAATAGAGCTTCTTGATCTCCTTGCGCGCAGCAATCGCGGTGGTCAGCGCGTCGATCTTCATGTCCACGTCGGCGTCGAAGCGGAAATGCCAGAAGTTGCATTTCTCGTTGGTGAGCGCTGGGTCGATCGCCGCGTGATTCAGATACAGGATTTCCTTTCCGGGGTTGCGCTGGTTGTACTTCAGCACCGCGTCGGTCAATGCATGCGCGACGTGAGAGCCGTTTCCCTGCGTGACGTAGCGTATGCCCTGGTCGATCGCCTGCTTGAGCGCGATCAGGCTGTCCTGCGGGCTCGACTTGTTGTCGAGCTCCACCATTTCGAGCTTGATTCCGCCGAGCACGCCGCCGCGGGCATTGATCTCGTCGATCGCCATCTGGATGTGGCGGCTGCCCCATTGACCCTGCAGCGCGAACGGCCCGCTGAACGGATCGATGTGCGCGATCTTGATCGTGTCTGCCGCCGGCGCCGAGGACGCGGCTAAGAATGCGGCCGCGAGCGCGAGCCGCTGAACGGTACGGACCATCTGCCTCCTCCCTGAGTCTTATGTTTGTGAGCCTGCCACCGGACCAGGCCGGTCGCGGCGAGCGGCCGCAATAGCCTACGCTTTTGGCCGGCGGATCGCGACGCCTGTCGCCCCTTTGCTTCGCCGCGCAGCAACAATCGCGGCCGCACAAGTCGGCTCGATCCCGCGGATCTCAGCCGCGAAGCGGCCGGAAGAAGGCGCGGATCTCCTGCGCCAGGAATTCCGGCTGCTCGAGCGCGGCGAAATGGCCGCCGCGTTCGGCAACGGTCCAGCGCCGGATGTCCGCGTACGTGCGCTCAGCTACGGAGCGCGGCGGGCGCAGAATCTCCTTCGGAAATTCCACGTAACCGGTGGGCGCCTTGATCTGCGCGCCGTCGGGAATCGGCCACGGCCCGTGCATGCGCGCGTAGTACGGCCAGAACGATGAGCCGATGGCGCCGGTCGCCCAGTACAGCATGATGTTGGTGAGCAGCACGTCGCGGCCGAGATGGCGGTCGAGATCGCCGTTGCAGTCGGTCCAGGTGTGGAATTTCTCCGTGATCCAGGCGGCGAGCCCGACCGGCGAGTCGGTGAGCGCGTAGGCGAGCGTCTGCGGCTTGGTGCCCTGGATCCACTGGTAGCCGGTTTCTTCCTTCAGAAAGTAATTGAGCTCATCGAGAAACTTCTTTTCCTCGGCGCTCGGGTTCTGCAGCAGCTTCGGGTCGCGCCGGACGGCGAGCAGGTTGAGATGGATGCCGTGCAGCTTGTCGGGGTGCGCGTAGCCAAGGCGCGAGGTGATGAACGCGCCCCAGTCGCCGCCCTGGGCGGCGAAGCGCCGGTATCCCAGCACGCCGGTCATGAGTTCGGCGAAGACCTCCGCGATCTCCTCGATGGCGAAGCGCTTCTGGCCCGGCGCGAAGGAAAAGGTATAGCCGGGCAGCGAAGGTGCGATCACGGTGAAGGCGTCGCGCGCGTCGCCGCCATGCGCCACGGGATCGGTGAGCAGGGGAATGAGCTTGTGGAATTCGAACACCGAGCCCGGCCAGCCGTGCGAGAGCAGCAGCGGCATCGGCTCCGGCCCCTTGCCCGGCTCGTGGAGGAAATGCAGGTCGATGCCGGCGAGCCGCACCTTGAACTGGCGAAAACCGTTGAGCATCGCCTCGAAGGGGCGCCAGTCGTAGCCGTCGCGCCAGTACCCGACCAGGGATTTCAGGTAGGCGAGCCCGGTGCCGTATTTCCAGTCGTTGCCCGGCACCTCGTCGGGCCAGCGCACGCCGGCAAGGCGCCGCCGCAGATCGTCGAGAACGGCGTCGTCGACATGGATGCGAAACGGTACGGGTGCGGTCGGACTCATGCGCGCGGCTTTCGTTGAGGGTCGTGCCGCATTGTTCGACGCGTCGCGCCGCCTGTCCAATACCTCTCAGCCTGCCGATTGATATGGATTGCGAATCGGCGCGCTCATTCGTAGAGGCTTTTCGCCATCTGGTGCCTGACTGAGTCGTCGCAGGCCGACTTCGCAGCCGAATACCCGACCCGCACCGGGCTGCCGACGATCATCAAGAACTGCTTCTGGATGGCGTACGCCTCGATTTCGCGGTAATACCAGCGCTCGCACGGCTGCATGTCGCCGCGCTCGTTGGAGAGATCCTGCACATAGTGCACCAGCTCGTGCAGCAGCACCGAGCGGTCGAACAGGCTGGTCTCGGGTTTCAGCCGCCGGTCGAGATAGATGCCCTCGCCGGGGCGATAGGTCGCCAGCGCGCCGCACTTGGCGCCGCAGGCCATCTCCTGCACCGTTTCGCTCGACACCCGGTGGATCTGCGGCATGTCTTTCGGGCGCGGGTATTTGGAGAGCTGGTCGATCGCGTCGAGCAGCGCCGGCAGCAGTTCGTCCATCGGCATCTCGCGCGCGTCGCCGAGATACTTGTCGAACTTGACCAGGCCCGAATCCGTGTACTCGCTGTACATGCCGGGCGCATCGTTGCCGGGATGCGAGTGCGATCGTTGTCCCGCAGCCGCCGCGACGGTTCCCAGCGCGAGCACTACGACCAGAACGGACGCAAGCCGTGTCATCATTACCGTCCTTTCGCACCTATCGCAGTCATGAGGCCGGTGCGCCAGTCGCAGTCTGGCCTCGCCCCGGCAATAGACAGCGCCGGCCGCGACAAGCTACGTCGCGGCGGCTCAACTTTCGCGAATTTCGAGTCCGGCCGGGTACCTGCGGTTCCCCGGTTCTTCCCGTTCGGGTCCGCGCAGGACCAAGCGCCATGCTTCGAGGACGGCGTCGTTGGCTTCGAGCGTTCGCGCGGCCGACCGTGTTCGGTGAGATTTTCGTGCTCAGGTGCGCGACTGCCCGCTGGCGAGCCGCTTCTCGGGCTCGATCTTGGGCGGGCGCACGGAGCCATCGATCTGCGCCGCGCGCGCCCTGGCCTGGGTGAGCTGATCGAGGGTCAGTCTTGCGCCGAGCGCGACCAGCTCGCGCTCGTTGTGCTTCGCTTCCTCGGCGTCTTCGGGCGTGAAGCGCGCCTGCGCAGTGCTCTGCCAGGCCCAGGCCTCGACGATATCGGTGCTGACCCCTAGCCCTTCGCGGTAGAAGCGGCCGATCGCGTGCATTGCCGAAGCGTCGCCTTTTTCCGCGGATCGACGATACCAGGACAGCGCCTCGACGTAATCCTGCTCCACGCCCTTACCGTCCTCGAACAGCGCGCCCACGTTGAACATCCCCATGCGGTCGCCCTGCTGCGCAGCGCTCTGATACCAGGTCATCGCCATCATGTAGTCCTGCTCCACGCCGTCGCCGCGCTCGTAGCAGTCGCCCACGGCGTTCATCGCCCAGGCGTTGCCGAAGAAGGCGGACTGCAGCCACCAGTCGAGCGCCCGCTGCATGTCCTTTTCCACGCCGTTGCCGTTGGCGTAGGCAAGCCCGATGTTGTTCATCGCCACCGTGTAACCGCGTTGGGCCGCTTCCTTCCACCAGCGCAGCGCCTCCTGCCAGCTCTGCTTGCCCTGGTAGCCTTTCGCCCAGAGCAGGCCGATGTTGTTCATCGCGCGCGGGTCGCCCCGCCGCAGAAGCTGGGACAGGGCGGCGGGATCCAGCGCGTCCGCGCCGGGCGTGACTTCGGTGACGGTTTCATCCTGCTCCAGCGCCCGGACCGGCAGCGATACGGCCAGACAGGCCGCGAGAACAACGACGTCGAGCTTCAAGGCAACCTCCTTGGACGGGTCATCCCGCCCTTGCTACGCAGCGATCCTAATTCCCCCGCCTCAAGAAGGGCAAGAGGTGGGATAGCAGCTCGTCCGGCGCCTCCTCCGGAATGAAGTGCCCGCACGGCAGCGAGAGTCCGCGCACGTCCGCGGCTTTTTCGCGCCAGGTGGCAACGACGTCGAAGAGCTGATGCATCTTGCCATACTCGCCCCAGATCGCGAGCACCGGGCAGCCGATCTTCTTCCCGAAGTCGCGCTCGTCGTCGGCCAGATCGACGGTCGCCGCGGCACGGTAATCCTCCAGCCCGGCGCGGATCGTACCGGGCAGCCGGAACGCGCGCAGGTACTCCTGGAACATCGGCTCCTCGATCGCCCCGGCACGGTAGGTCAGCGCGCGGAAGACGTGGCGCAGGAAAGGCTCCGCGCTGTTGCCGATCATGACCTCGGGCAGGTCGGGCACCTGGAAGAAGAACCAGTGCCAGTAGGCCGCGGCGAGGTCCTTGCCCGCGTCGCGAAACACGGTGTGGGTCGGCACGATATCGAGCACGACGAGCCGGGTCACCGCATCGGGATGGTCGAGCGCCAGGCGATGTGCCACCCGCGCGCCGCGGTCGTGTCCCACCACCGCAAACTTCTCGTGCCCCAGGGCGCGCATCAGCGCGGCAATGTCGGAGGCCATGGAGCGCTTGTCGTAGCCGTCGCGCGGCTTGTCGGTGTCGCCATAGCCGCGCAGGTCGGGCACGACCACACTGTACTGGTTGACGAACGCGGGCGTCATCTTGCGCCACATCTGGCCGGTCTGCGGATAGCCGTGCAACAGTACCAGCGCCGGCCCCGCGCCGCCGGTCCAGACGTTGTAGCGCACGCCGTTGGCACGCAGCGTCTGGCGGGTCATGCCTTGCATGAAATCGGTCATGTCTTATTCCAAGTCAACCACAAGACACAGAGGCACAGAGAAAATCAAGAACACGTTAACCACCAAGGACACCAAGAGCACCAAGAAAGACACAATTCATGAATTTCATTCTTGGAATACTTTGTGTGCTTGGTGCTCTTGGTGGTTAATTCGATTTTGAAGTTCTCTCTTTTTCTCTGTGGTTCGCGGTCAGCCTTTCAAGTAATCACGCAGGCGGCGCACGCCTTCTTCCAGCACCGGGATCGGCTTCGGATAGGAGAAGCGTACGTGCTCGGCGGCGCGGTTCGCGCCGAAGTCGATGCCGGGCGCGATCGCCGCCCCGGCGCGCTCCAGCACGTCGTGGCAGAAGCGGTAGCTGTCGGCGGTCAGCCGGCCGCAGTTGGCGTAGATATAGAAGGCGCCCTGCGGCTCGACCGGCACTTCGAAGCCGAGGCGGCGCAGTTCAGGCAGCAGGAAGTCGCGCTGCTCCCGGAACTGCTCGCGATGGCGCTCGACGATCGCGATCGTCTCCGGCTGGAACGCGGCAACCGCGGCCTGCTGCGCGATGTCGGAATTGGAGATGTAGAGATTCTGGGCGAGCTTCTCGATGTCGGGCAGGTATTCGCGCGGCGCCACCATCCAGCCCAGGCGCCAGCCGGTCATGCAGAAATACTTCGAGAAACTGTTGATGACGAACACGTCGTCGGCGAATCCCAGCACCGTTTGCGCCTCGCAGCCGTAGGTGAGCCCATGGTAGATCTCGTCGACAATGAGCCGGCCGCCGTTGGCACGCACGACCTCATGAACGCCGCGCAATTCCCCGGCCGGGATCAGCGTGCCGGTCGGGTTCGACGGCGAGGCCACCATCACCGCGACGGTCCGCGGCGTCCAATGCCGCCGCACCAGTTCCGCGGTCAACTGGTACGCGGTATCGGCGCCCACCGGCACCCCCACCGCCTGGCCTTCCATCGCGCGCACGAAGTGGCGGTTGCAGGGATAGCCCGGATCGGCCATCAGCACCTCGTCGCCAGGAGAGAGCAGCACGCCCATGGTGAGCAGCAGCGCGCCGGAAGATCCGCTGGTCACCGCGATGCGCGAAGCGGGTACGTCCGCGCCGTAGCGCGTGCGATACCACTGCGACAGCGCCTCGCGCAGCGCCGTGCCGCCGAGCGACGGCGTATAGCGGATGCGGTTTTCGCGCAGCGCCGCGATGCCGGCCTCGACGATCGGTGCCGGCGTCGGGAAATCGGGCTCGCCGACCACCATGTTGACGATGCTGCGCCCCTGCGCCTCGAGCGCCTGGGCGCGGGTAACCAGCGCCACCACGTGGAAAGGCTCGATCTCGGCCATGCGGGCGGCGATACGCACACCCCGCTGCGGCAGAACTTTCTCCGGCCGGTTCATTCGGTTTCGCTCGACGCAACAATCAGGCGGGATTCTACCGCTTCGGACCGTGCCACCCCGTGCCCGCCGTTAGAATGGCGACTCTCGACAACGGAAGGCGGGTCATGAAGATCGCGGTCATCGGCGCCGGCGGCGTCGGCGGGTATTTCGGCGCGCGGCTGGCGGCAAGCGGCCAGGAGGTCACGTTCGTCGCGCGCGGCGCCCATCTCGAGGCGATGAAGAAAAACGGGCTCAAGGTGCTCTCGGCGCTAGGCGACCTGAAGCTCGACCAGGTCCGCTGCACCGACGACACCAAGACCATCGGCCCGGTGGACATCGTGGTGATCGCGGTCAAGCTCTGGTCCACCGAAGAGGCGGCGCAGGCCGCCAAACCGCTGCTGGGTCCGGACACCGCGGTGGTTTCCTTCCAGAACGGCGTGGTGGCGGTGGACACCCTGGTGCCCGCCCTCGGCAGGCAGCACGTGATGGGCGGCGTGGCGAACATCGCCGCGCTGATCGAGGCGCCGGGGGTGATCCGGCACAACGGCACCATGGCGAACCTGTTCTTCGGCGAACTCGACGGCAGTCGCTCGCGCCGCGGCGAGGCGTTTCTCGAGGCGTGCAAGAAGGCGAACATCGCCGCCGAGCTGCTCGACGACGTGTACCTGGCGATCTGGGAGAAGTTCGTGCGCCTGGTCACGCTCTCGGCGATGACTTCGCTCACGCGGCTGCCGGCCGGGCCGATCCGCGAGGACCCCGACACCCGCGCGCTCACGATGCAGATCATGCAGGAAGTAGTCGCCGTGGGCCGCGCCAAAGGAGCCAAGCTCGCCGCGGATATCGTCGAGCAACAGATGACCAAGCTCGATTCCTTCCCGCCGACCATGGTCGCCTCGATGTGCGGCGACCTGAAGCGAGGCAATCGCCTCGAGCTGCCCTGGCTGTCAGGCACGGTGGTGAAACTGGGCCGCGAGCTCGGCATTCCGACGCCCGCCAACCAGTTCGTCTATACCGCTCTCAAGCTGCACGCCAATGGCCGGCATCCTTTGGCTCAGGTTTAAACCTCACCACAGAGGCACAGAGAAAAGTCACTACGAGAGCGAACCACCAAGGCACCAAGACACCAAGGAAATCACAATCCGTGTTTAGCCTTTCTTGGCGCCTTCGTGTCTTGGTGGTTAACCCGTTTTTTGATTTTCTCTGTGCCTCTGTGTCTCTGTGGTAAAGAACTTTACTGGGAGGAACGAATGAAGCTGACGATCAGAAACATCCGCGCGAGACCGGTGATGGCGCCGCTGAAGCGCCCGCCGCGCTCGGCGAGCGGCGAGATTCCGAACGCGCCGCTGGTGCTGGTGGATCTCGAAACTTCGGAAGGTGTGACCGGGCGCGCGTACCTGTTCGCTTTCCACGGCTTCCTGTTGAAGCCGCTGGTATCCACCCTGGAAGGCCTGGCCGAGATGCTCCGCGGCGACGCGGTCGCACCCGCCGCGATCGACCTGAAGCTGCGCGCGCGGCTCACGCTGTTCGGCACCCAGGGTACCGTCGGGCTCGCGCTCTCCGGCATCGACATGGCGGCGTGGGACGCGGTAGCGCAGGCGCACGGCGTGCCGCTGGTGAAGCTGCTCGGCGGCGAGATCCGCCCGGTGCGCGCCTACAACAGTTGCGGGCTGTGGATCAAGGATCCCGCGCTGCTCGCGGACGAAGCGCAGCAGCTGCTGGCCGAGGGAGGCTTCGGGGCGGTGAAGCTTCGCATCGGGCGCGACGACTTCAAGCAGGACCTGGCAGCGGTGCGCAACGTCAGGAAACGCATTGGCGACGACGTGCCGCTGATGACCGATTTCAACCAGCGCCTCACCGTCAACGAAGCCATCCGCCGCGGGCGCGCGCTCGACGACGAAGGGCTGTACTGGATCGAGGAACCGGTGCGCCAGGACGACTACGCCGGCTGCGCCAGGATCGCGCACGAGGTGCGCACGCCGATCCAGATCGGAGAAAACCTTCCCAACACCTTCGAGATGCAAAAGGCGATCGAGGCAAGCGCCGCAGAGTTCTACATGCCCGACGTGCAGCGCATCGGCGGGGTCACCGGCTGGCTGCGCGCCGCGGCGCTGGCGCAGGCGCACGGGCTGGACATGTCGAGCCACCTGTTCCCCGAGTACAGCGCGCATCTGCTGGCGGTCACGCCCACCTGCCACTGGCTCGAGTATATGGACTGGGCCAACGCAATCCTCGCCGAGCCTATCGCGATCCGCGACGGCCACGCGATGATTCCCGACCGGCCGGGCGTCGGGATCGCATGGAACGAGGACGCGGTTAAGAAATATGCGGTGACCTGACAGTGGCGACGATAGCCGCGCGGCGCGTAAACAGCGGTGAGTGATCGTGACCGGCAAGCCGTGACGAAGGCCAGGTTGGCGCGCTGACCCCTTCGCAGGACCGCTATAGTGCGCCGCGCTTCTTCCTCTCCCTCTCCGCCTTTAGGGGGAGAGGGATGGGGTGAGGTGGCTAGATCGACCTCCACGAACCTCACCAGCGCTTCCCGATCCGCTTTCGGCAGGGTGCGGAAGAACTCCCGCGATCCTTCCGCCTCTCCGCCGTGCCAGAGGATCGCTTCCGTGACGTTGCGC
Source organism: Burkholderiales bacterium (assembly GCA_035651315.1). GTDB lineage: Bacteria > Pseudomonadota > Gammaproteobacteria > Burkholderiales > Eutrophovitaceae > DASRFY01. The sequence goes on along the minus strand of DASRFY010000013.1, from coordinate 1,078 downwards.
GCCCTCCCGTCGTGCAGCAGTGCCGCGCTGCCGCTGACGACCTCGGACAGGCCGAGACCCCACAACGGCTGCGTGCGCCAGTCGCGCGGCCCCGCCTTATAGTCCGGCCGCCCGTCGGCAAAGTCCTCGCCCATGTCGTGCAGCAGCAGGTCGCTGTAGGCGTGGAACGTCTGCCCGGCGAGCTGCGGCAGGGCAGGGAATCTCTCCGCCGTCTTCAACTCGGGTACATGACACACCGCGCATTTCGCATCGGCGAACAGCTTCTCGCCGCGCGCGAACTGCGGGTCGCCGGTATCCCGCCGCGCTGGGACCGCGAGGCCTTGCAGCCAGAGCACCAGGCCGTCGATCTCGTGATCGATCAGCTCGGGGAAATTCCCCGGCAGAGTCCGCGCGCACGCCTGCTGCACCGGCGGGCAGTTCTGCTCCGGAAACAGGTTCGAAGTCACACCGAGGTCGCCCAGCGCCGCCGCCGCGACCTGTTCCCTGAGGCTCGCCTGGTTCGCTTTCCAGCCGTAGCGCCCGAGCGCCGTGCGGCTCCCCACCGAATCCCAGACGTAATGCGGGCGGCCGTCGAACCCCTGCTGCTTCTGGCGCCGCACGATCCCGGTCAGCGTTTCCTCCGGGATGGCGTCGAGCAGTCCGAGTCCGAAGATGGGCGGCGCGATGCGCAGCGAGGTCATCGTGTCCTCGCCGAAGCGCACCAGCATCGAAGCCAACTGCTCGTCGGGCGCGCGCGGCGGACTGCCGCGGCCCGCGTTCACGTGGCACGCCGAACAGCGGTCGGCGATGAACGTCGGCCCCAGCCCCCAGTCGTCGTTCAGCGAAACGATCGACGCCCATTGCCGGTGAAAGACGTTGCGCCCGAGCTTGAACATCTGGCGCTGCCTGGTGCAAACGTGCATGCCGGCGTGACCGTCGGTCGGATCGGTTCTAGAATTGCACCCTTGCGACCAGCGCGCTGCGGCCTCCTGCGGTAGCGCGCCCATCCGGGGATTTCGACCCATGACCCTTGCCGCCACTCAGGTACAGTCCGCGATCGACGAGCTGAAGTCGCGCTTCGGCGAACGGCTCTCCACCA
>DASRFY010000012.1:0-5131 GCA_035651315.1 Burkholderiales bacterium | reverse complement strand
GCCCGCTACCGGCTCCCGGTTCCGAAAACCTGGCGCGAGCTGACCGACACCGCGCGACGGATTCAGGACGCGGAGCGCGCCGCCGGCAACGGCAGGCTCTGGGGATACGTCTGGCAGGGCCGCGCTTATGAGGGACTCACCTGCAACGCGCTGGAGTGGGTGGCGAGCGACGGCGGCGGCACGATCGTCGAACGCGACGGCCGCATCTCGATCGACAACCCGCGCGCCGCAGGGGCATTGCGGCGCGCCGCAGGCTGGATCGGCTCCATCACGCCGACCGGTGTGCTCAATTATTCGGAAGAGGAGGCGCGCGGGGTATTCCAGAGCGGCAACGCGGTGTTCATGCGCAACTGGCCGTACGCCTGGCCGCTGGTCAACGGCGGCGACAGCCCGGTGCGCCGCAAGGTCGGCCTCGCGACGATGCCTGCCGGCGAGAACGGGATCGGGGCCGCCACGCTCGGCGGCGCGCAGCTCGCGGTGTCGCGCTACTCTGCACACCCCGCTCTCGCCGCCGACCTGGTGCTGTATCTCACCGGTGCCGCGGAGCAGAAACGGCGCGCGATCGCGGGCGGCTACTTCCCGACCATCCGCGCGCTGTATCGCGATCCGGAGATCCGGCGCGCGAACCCGCTCTACGCGATCCTTGCCGATGCGATCGCGCACAGCGTGGTCCGTCCTTCGGCGTTCACGGGCCGGCGCTACAACCGCGTGAGCACCGCATTCTGGAACGCGGCGCACGCGGTGCTCTCCGGGCAGGCCGACGCGGACACTGCGCTGCGTTCGCTGGAGCGCAATCTCATGCGGCTGTCGCGGGGCGGGAAGTGGTGAACGGGCGAAGCCGTCTCGACCGGCTGCGCACGCCGACGGCGTGGTGGTTTCTCGCTCCGACGCTCGCGATTCTGCTGTTCGTGGCCGCGTGGCCGATTGCGCGCACCGTCGCCTTCGGCTTCACGGACGCGTGGCTCGGCGACCTGCAGGGCCGGCAGTGGGTCGGATTCGAGAACTATCTGGCGCACTACCAGGATCGCTGGTTCGGATTGCTTGCCGATCCGCAATGGTGGCGGTCGGTGTGGAACACCCTGCGGTTCGCGATGGTGTCGGTGTCCCTGGAAGCCGCTCTCGGAACGGCAATCGCGCTGGTGCTCGATGCGGAGTTTCGCGGCCGCGCGTGGGTGCGCGCGGCGGTGCTGGTGCCGTGGGCGATCCCGACCGTCGTTTCGGCGAAGATGTGGGGCTGGATGCTGCACGACCAGTTCGGCATCGTGAATCAGGGGCTGCTCGCGCTGGGCCTGATCGCCGCACCGCTCGCCTGGACCGCGGACCCCAGCCTGGTGCTTCCGACCGTGATCCTGGTCGACGTGTGGAAGGGCACGCCGTTCATGGCGCTGCTCGCGCTCGCCGCGCTGCAGTGCGTGCCGCGCGAGTGCTACGACGCGGCCAAGATCGACGGCGCCGGCGCGGTGCGCACGTTTTTCAGCGTCACGCTCCCGCTCATCCGTCCGGCGATCGTCGTGGCGGCCGTGTTCCGCGCCCTCGACGCCCTGCGCGTTTTCGACGTCATCTACGTACTCACCTCCAACGATCCCAACACCATGTCGATGTCGATATTCGCGCGCCAGCAACTGGTGGACTTCCAGGACGTCGGCTACGGATCGGCGGCCGCGACGCTGCTCTTCTTTCTGGTCGCGCTGACCGCCGCGCTGATCCTGACCGCCGGCAGAGTGCGGCTGACTGGGGAGGGAACGCCGGGATGAGACTTCTGCGCCGCGCGGCCTTCTGGCTGCTGGTGGCCGCAATCCTGCTCTTTGCGCTGTTTCCTTTCTACTACGCCGTCGTGACTTCCCTGCGGCCGGCGTCGGCGCTGTTCGAGCCCGCGTGGCTGCCGCACGACGTCACGCTCGCCAACTACGAAGCAGTGTTCGGCGAGCAGCCTTTTGGGCGAAACATCCTGAATTCGATCGCCGTCGCGGCATCCGTGGTCGGCCTGGCGATGCTGGCCGGGGTCACCGCCGCCTATTCGCTGGCGCGGATCCGGTTCAGGGGCCGGGGGGCGCTGCTCGGGGCGATCCTCGCGGTATCGATGTTCCCGCAGGTCGCCATGCTCTCCGGCATGTTCGAGCTCATCCGCGCCCTCGGTCTGTACAACCATCTCGCGGCGCTCACGCTGAGCTACATGGTGTTCACGCTGCCGTTCACCGTCTGGATCCTGACGACTTTCCTGCGTGAGCTGCCCAAAGAGCTAGAGGAAGCCGCGCTCATCGACGGGGCCAACGCCTGGCAGACTTTGACGCGAGTGTTCCTGCCGCTGATGGGGCCGTCCCTGGCAACGACCGGCCTGCTTGCCTTCGTTGCCGCGTGGAACGAATTTCTGTTCGCGTTGACCTTCACGCTCACCGACGAGAAGCGCACCGTGCCGGTGGCTGTGGCGTTGATGAGCGGCGCCAGTCAATACGAGCTGCCATGGGCGAACATCATGGCCGCGTCGGTGACGGTGACCCTGCCGCTGATCGCGCTCGCCTTGATCTTCCAGAATCGCATCGTCGCGGGACTGACCGCAGGGGCGATCAAGGGCTGAGCAGGTTGAGCGCCCTGCGGCAGCCGGAATCGCAAACCGCCGGCCTCCCAGCGCCTTGCTCCTTTGCCTCGACGTTGCTACATTGCGCCACTGCTGGCGGATCTGCGGGAGTCCGCGGCGCAAGGGAATGAGAAGAAGACTGCGCGATGCGGACTACCTCCGTGCGCTCATAGAGGACCCGGCTTTGGCATGGCTCCAACCGCTGACGGCGCTGATCGCCTGCATCGACGAAGTGCCGGAACACGGGAAGCAGAACCTGGGGCTGAAAGACCTCGCCGTGCGGCTGCGCGCGCTGCTTGCAGCCGGTGCCAACGGCTCGGAATTCCACCGAAAATACGCAGAGGCGCTGCAGCGCAGCCCCGACGCCCTGGTCGCACACGTCGAGGCGCTACGCGCCCTCCAACCGTGACGGAGTCATCATGACCAAACGCACCGTTCAACGCATCATCCCGTCCATTCACGCCTCCGACGGAGCCGGCGTCAAGTTGCGCCGCAGCCTGGGGCAATCGCAAACGGTGCGCCTCGACCCGTTCCTGATGCTGGACGAGTTCTCCTCGGACAATGCCGACGACTACATCGCCGGATTTCCGGACCATCCGCATCGCGGCTTCGAGACGGTGACCTACATCCTCGACGGCCACATGCTCCACCAGGACCATCTGGGCAACCGCGGGGATCTGAAAAGCGGCGGCGTGCAGTGGATGACCGCCGGACGCGGCATCATTCACTCCGAGATGCCGCAGCAGGATCGCGGACGCATGCGCGGCTTCCAGCTCTGGATCAATCTTCCCGCGCGCGAGAAGATGAAGCCGGCCGGCTATCGCGATCTGCAGGCCTCCGACATTCCAGAGGCCGCGCTGCCGGGCGGCGGACTGGTGCGGGTGATTGCCGGTGAGTACGGAGAAACGGCGGGGCCGATCTCGGGGCTGAGCACCGAGCCGGTTTACCTCGACGTGCATCTGCCGGCCGGCGCGACGTTCTCGCATGCGCCGAAGAACGGCCACAACGCCTTCGTGTATCCCTATGAGGGCAGCGTCCGCATCGGCTCCACTGCCCTGCCCTCGCACAGCGCCGGCGTGCTGTCTGCGGAGGGCGAGGTGGAAGCCACCGCCGGCGCGGAAGGCGCGCGATTCCTGCTGCTCGCCGGCAAGCCGCTGAACGAGCCCATCGTCCAGTACGGCCCCTTCGTCATGAACACGCGCGAGGAGATCGAGCAGGCGATTCGCGATTATCAGAACGGCACATTGACGGCCAGCTCCACCGCTTCGGCCTGAGTGATGCGCAGCAGCTCCGGGTAGGTCAGGCGGAATACTGTATGCGGGTGGCCGGCGGCCGCCCACAGCTCACCGTAGCAGGAGAGCGATCGCTCGACGAATTTCCGCACCGTGCCTGCGTGTCCGACCGGCGCCACGCCGCCGATGGCAAAGCCGGTTTGTCTGCGGACGAATTCCGCATCCGCCTTGCCGATCGGCTCCCGGACCAGCGCCGCGAGGCGAGCGGTATCGACGCGCTTCGCTCCCGAGGACATCACCAGCACGGCGCCGTCGCTGGTTTCGGCGCGAAACACCAGAGAATTCGCGATCTGCCCGATGTCGCAGCCGAGGTATTCGGCGGCCGCCTTGGCGGTGCGCGCGGCGCCGGGCAGCTCTACGATCTCGGCGGACAATCCGCAGCGGGAAAGCGCTTCGCGGACTCGCGCGACACTTGGCGAGTTGAGGACCGAAGGCGACATGCGCCAATCCTACGTCAGGCGCGCACCGCCGGGTCCGGGATTGGGAAGGAAGACGCTCGCGCTGCTCCAGGTTTCACCCTTTCCGAGATGCCGAGGTGCCGTGTTCTTGTTCCCAGACACGGCAAAGCGCGGAATGGTTCAAACACGAGATCACAGCCCTTCTGCCGTCGTCCGAAAAACCGCGTTGGCTCACCGAACCCTATGGCTTGCAAGCAGGGATCGAGTCATGAATGCCGGTCGGCCGATTCCCCGATGGTCGGCTCGCGGCGGACGACCGGATGCGCAGTCGCGAGTTGTTCAGCCATCACGTAGGTGCCCGCCCAGACCAATGCCGCAACCCAACCGAGAAACGTCCAGCCGAGAAAGATATTGAGGAACAGGATCGCCAGTCTGTTGTGGTGATGCCGGGCATACGCCACGATGGAAGGAACAAAGTACAAAGGCACGGCGACCAACACGACGAATATCAGCCAGTTCCATATCGGCCAGCTTTCCAGCCACGGCAAGACGGCGAACTTGCCCATCGTCACCCTCCTGGTCCGGATAAAATGGGGTCAGACTCGATTTAATCCGCCGCCCTTGGTGGCCGCCCACGAGACAGCGGGCTGGCGCGCCTGCCCGAGAGCGCCTCGATCCTGGCCCGGAAGCGCTCGCTGCCCAGGGCCCAGGCCTTGTTGGTCGCTTGCCGGATCGCCTCGATGTCGGCCCTGGACAGCTGCGCCCGGAAAAGCCGCCGATAGGCCGACTGGCGTTCCTCGGCCGAGCGCCCCAGCCGGCGATAGACCTCGTGCGGGCTGAGCAGGGAGTCCTTGCCGCCCAGGGCA
>DASRFY010000011.1:0-3253 GCA_035651315.1 Burkholderiales bacterium | reverse complement strand
GATGAATGCGCGCCAGCAGCCGCCGCTCGCACCACTCCTCGTGGGAATTTTGGCCAGTGAAATTCCCCCGCAGAATCGACCCTGCAGCTTCCAGGCGGAGCAGGGCTTTCTCGACATCGGCGGGCGACAGCCCCAGCCAATACGCCAGCGCATTCGCCGTGATAGGGCCGCAATACATCATCCAGCCAGTGATCATCGCGAGCACCGCGTCGTCGCGCGACGCAATCGTCGATGGCAGCTCCGGAGGAGCGACTTCAAACTGCGCGTCGGGGAAGATCAGCGCGAAGTCCTTCGCACGCTCGGAGGCAACGAGGTAAGCGCGGTAGTGCGACGCGTCGGCCTGCTCGTCCGCCGGAACCCTGGCTCGCACCACTCGCCAACCTTCCAGCAGTGCAGGTAGGAATTGCTGCCAGCTCTCCACCAGCTGCTGCCAATCCGGATCGGCGATCTCTTCGGGCACGGCCACCAGCGTCTGCAAAGTGTCATGCAGCTCGTCGGCATCGCGCACATCGGGCCGCGCCTCTTCGCGGACGCGCGCAATGGCCATCTGATCCAGACGGCCTACCTCCTTCAGCACCGCCTCGGGCAGCACGCGCCGCATCTGCACCGCGCGCGCCCGGCGCTCCTCCAACGGAGCGTCGTCGAGATAGGCATAAGGGTTGGCGTTCAGGATCTCGTGCGAGAACTGCGAGGGCACCGGCGTATCGACCGCTAAACAGCGGATCGCGCCGCTGCGCATGCCGTCCAGCACGCGCCGCAGCCCGTCGACGTCCATCGCCTCGGTGAGAACGTCCTTCATCACCTCAGTGACGAGCGGGTGATCGGGAATGCGGATGTCGCCCTCGATGTTTTCCTGGCAGGCGGCGACGTCGGGAAAGACCGACGCCAGCAGATCGTCGCTGCGAATGCGCTGGATTTGCGGCGGGACCTTTTTGCCGCCCTGGAAGCGGAGCAGGGCCAGCGAGCGGTTGGCGTCCCACCGCCAGCGCGTGGCGAAGATGGGCGAGGCCAGCGCGGCCTGCTCCAGGATCTCCTGCACCGTCTCGGTCTGCAGGTAATGGAAGACATCGCTCAGCGGGAAACTGTGCTGTTCGGCTAGCGCGATGTTGAGGCCGTTGTCGGTGGCCGCGGCCTGCAGCTCGAAGTTGAAGGAGCGGCAGAAGCGCTTGCGCAGCGCCAGTCCCCAGGCCTTGTTGATGCGGCCGCCAAAGGGCGCGTGGATGACCAGCTGCATGCCGCCGCTTTCGTCGAAGAAACGTTCGGCAATGACCGTTTGCGTGGTAGGAACGTCGCCCAGCACGGCGCGCCCGGTGATGACGTACTCGATCGCCTGCTCCGCACCGGAGTCGTCGAGGCCGCATTCGTTTTTCAGCCACGCGATGGCGTTTTGAACTTCGGGACTGGATTCGAGGCCGCGGAGGCGAATGCGGGGAGCGTTGCTCTCGGCAGAAGCGGATTGCGGGTCGCCATTAACGCGGTCGGAGCCACCAAAAGTGTCATCCCGAGCGAAGCGAGGAATCTGCTCTCCGCTCGAGGCCGAAGGCACGGCGCCGCCGGCTGAAGCCGGCTTGGCTCGAATGAAACCGTCCTGTGACGGCGCACCTAAAGGTGCGCCCCTTCCCAACCCCTCTACCTCCGGGTTCATGGGCGCCGGCAGCGGCGCGGTATTCGGAAGCAGCGCGCTGATGCGCTCGCGCAGCTCGGCCACGTGCAGCGACAGCTCGTCGGTTCGCGCCGGCGCCTCGCCCCGCCAGAACGGCACCGTGGGCGGAGCCCCATGCGCATCCTCCACCAGCACACGTCCCGAGTTCGACTCCACGCGGCGAATGCGCCACGAAGTGTTGCCCAGCAGCATGATGTCGCCGGCATTGCTCTCGACCGCGAAGTCCTCGTCGAGCGTGCCGACGACGATCTCCTCCGGCTGCAGCACTACGGTGAACAGAGCGGTCTCCGGAATCGCGCCGCCGCTGGTAATGGCGGCCAGCCGCGCCCCGCGCCGCGCACGCAGGCGGCGGTTCACCATATCGCGAAAGAGGTACGCCCCGTAGCGGCCGCGCTTGGCGGCGATGCCTTGCGACAGCATCTCCAGAATGCGGTCATACTCTTCCCGCTTCAGCTCGCGATACGGATACGCGCGGCGTACGCAGTCAAACAACGCATCCTCGTCCCAGTCCTCGCACGCGCACATGGCTACAATCTGCTGCGCCAGAATGTCGAGCGGCGCATGCGGGATGTATAGGCGATCGAGATCACCCTGCCGGATGGCGCGAACGGTGGCGGCACACTCCAGCAGATCATCGCGTGTGGTCGCGAACAGACGGCCTTTGGGCACTGCGCCGCGCCAGTGCCCGGCGCGTCCGACGCGCTGCAGCGCCACGGCAATCGAGCGTGGCGAGTTGATCTGGCAGACGAGATCGATGTTGCCGACGTCAATGCCGAGCTCCAGCGATGCGGTCGCAACCAGCAGACGGATTTCGCCGTTCTTCAGTCTGCGTTCGGCATTGAGCCTGATTTTGCGCGAGAGGCTGCCGTGATGCGCGGCCACCAGATCTTCGCCGATGCGCTCGCCCAGGTGCAGCGCCACGCGTTCGGCCAGGCGGCGCGTGTTGACGAAGACCAGCGTCGAGCGATGCTGCAGCGCGAGCTCGGCGAGCCGGTCGTAGATCTCGCCCCACATTTCGTTGGTGGCAATGGGACCGAGCTCCGAGGGCGGCACCTCGACGCCAAGGTCGAGTTGACGGCGGTGGCCGATGTTCACGATGGCAGGGTTCGGGCGGTTAGCGCCCGTCAGGAAATGTGTGACCTCTTCAATCGGCTTCTGGGTTGCCGAGAGGCCGATGCGCGTCGGATGGTCGGCCAGCAAGTCGAGCCGCTCGAGCGAGAGCGCCAGGTGCGCGCCGCGTTTGTCGTCGGCGACGGCGTGGATTTCGTCGACAATGACGGTCTTGACGTGGCTCAGGATCGTGCGGCTGCTGTTGGCGGTCAGCAGAATGTACAGCGACTCGGGCGTGGTGACCAGGATGTGCGGCGGGCGCTTCAACATCTCGCGGCGCTCTTTGGTCAGCGTGTCGCCGGTGCGCACGGCGGTGCGAATTTCCGGCATCAGCAGGCCGCGCTGTCCGGCGAGCGCGAGAATTTCGCCCAGGGGGACCTCGAGGTTTTTCTGGATGTCGTTGCCCAGCGCCTTCAGCGGCGAGACATACAGAACTTCCGTAAGGTCGTACAGCCCGCCGTCCAGCGCCTTGCGCACCAG
>DASRFY010000010.1:0-24508 GCA_035651315.1 Burkholderiales bacterium | reverse complement strand
CGCATCACGCCGAAGCGCGGCCGGATCTCGTCGCGGAACTTGGTCTGAATCTGATAGAAGTTCAACGGCAGCTGGCGGTAGGAGCGGATCTCCTTGCGCGCGATGTCGGTGATGACCTCCTCGTGCGTGGGTCCGAAACAGAAATCGCGCTCGTGCCGATCCTTGATCTTGAGCATCTGCGGGCCGAACCGGTCCCAGCGGCCGGACTCCTGCCACAGCTCCGCGGGCTGCACCGCCGGCATGAGCAGCTCCACGGCGCCTGCCCGATTCATTTCTTCGCGGACGATGTTCTCGACCTTGCGCAGCACCCGCAATCCCAGCGGCATCCAGGTATACAGGCCGCTGCCGAGCTTCCTGATCAGGCCGGCACGCAACATCAGCCGGTGCGAGACCAGCTCCGCTTCCGCAGGAGCCTCCTTCTGGGTCGAGAGAAAGAACTGCGAGACGCGCATGGGAATCGTGCGGGGCGGTGGCGTAGACGAAAAGTCGCTATTCTACAGACGTTTACGCGCGAAATCCGGGGAGGGGTCGGAGCCGATGCTCGGCAAGTGGCGGATTCAGCGCCTGTTTGATCGTGAAACGCCGGTCGAGGTGAGCGAGAAGGACGGGGTGCGCTCCCTGCACCTGGGCAGCTCGACGGTGCAAAGCTCCATGAAGCTGGCCGATCCAGTCGAGCTGGTGCTGTCCTACACCCGCGCGATGATGGGATTCCTGCTGTTTACCGAGGCGCCGAAGCATGCCCTGGTGATCGGACTGGGAGGCGGCTCGATCGTCAAGTACCTCTACCACCGGTTTCCTTCCGCGCGCATTACCGTAGTCGAGAGCAATCCCAAGGTCATCGCGATCGCCCGCACGCTGTTCTTCGTCCCGCAAGACGATGAGCGGCTGCGCGTCGTGCATGGCCGGGGCGAAGAATGGGTCGCGCGGCATCCGGGAAGCTGCGACGTGCTGATGGTGGACGGCTATGACGGCCATCATCAGGTCGAAGCGCTGTCGACCGAGGATTTTTACGCCGCTGCCCGGTCGGCGCTCGACCCCTCCGGGGCACTGGTCGTGAATCTCTGGGCGAGCGATCGCCGTTTTGACGCCTATTTGCAGCGCATCGAGCGCGTATTCGAGGTGGTGGTCTGCCTGCCCGCCGAACGCCGCGGCAACGTGATCGTGCTGGCCTTCTGCCGCCGGCCGAAGCGCTCGCGGTGGGCCGACCTGCGGGCCCGTGCCAGGGTCCTGGAAGCCATGTCGGGGCTGGAGTTCCTGCGCATGGTCGAGGCGCTTCGCGAGGCCAATCCGCATTCCGACAAGGCACTGCTGTTCGGGCCCGCAGAGCGAATCGGCCGCGATTCCCGATAATCGGGCTTTTCTTCGCCCCGGGTTATGTGAAAAAATCGACTCGACATGATTCGGCGGGGTGGCTGACGTGATTGACCGTGACGGCTATCGCCCTAACGTAGGAATTGTCCTTTGCAACGGGAAAAACGAGGTCTTCTGGGGTAAGCGCGTCAAAGAGCATGCTTGGCAGTTTCCGCAGGGCGGCATCAAGCCCGGCGAGAGCCCGGAGCAGGCCATGTACCGCGAACTCAAGGAAGAGGTGGGGCTCGACCCCTGCCACGTGAAGATCCTCGGGCGCACCCGCGAGTGGCTGCGCTACGACGTTCCGCAGCACTGGGTGCGCCGCGAGACCCGCGGCCTTTATCGGGGGCAGAAGCAGATCTGGTTTTTGTTGCGGCTGGTCGGGCGCGACTGCGACGTGTGCCTGCGCAAGTGCGAGAAGCCTGAGTTCGACGCATGGCGCTGGAACGAATACTGGGTGCCGCTCGATTCGGTGATTGACTTCAAGCGCGAGGTCTACAAGCAGGCGCTCACCGAACTGGCGCGATTCCTGAAGCTGCGTGCGCCCGGACCCTACGGTCGCCGGCTGCGGGCCGAGCCGCTCAGACACTGAGTTCCGGCAACTCCGGGGCGAGCACGGTCTCGTCGACGCCGACCAGCGCGATGAGCCGCTTGCCCTGCTCCTCCCAGTATTCAACGGCGTCGGTCAAGGCGTCTACCGCCGCGCCGAATTCCTCGGGCTCGACGCGGGCGAAACCGGACAGGTCCTCGAATACGATCACGAGAGGTTTCGCGGCTTGTTCGGCGAGATCGGTCAGACAATCGTAGAATGCGTCCCAGTTCTGGCCGAAGTGCGCCGGAAATTGCAGCGCCAGCGCGGTCTCCTTCAGGAAGGCGGGCTTGTCGCGGACGTTGCCGGTCGCGATCCGGATCACGCGGGCGTTTCCCGCCTCCAGCGCTGCGGGCAGTGGTGCGCGGGAGGGGAAACGATATACCCCGGCGCGCGGCTGCGGCGTCGGTCGAGCGGGCGTCATTGCCGGAGGCGGAAGAAAGTTCGGTAATGATCGTCGGTGTAGAAAAGCTCGCCCTGCCGGCCCTGGATGATTCTCCTCGCGCCCCGATCCCCCGATCCGGGCATCTCTACCGTGTACTCCCGGTAGTAGCCGCGTGCCGCGCGCGGAAGCTTCCCCTCGCGGTTATGAAACACCGCGCCGTCCTTGGAATAAGGAAAGGGGCCGCCTTGGCGGATCAGCGCGAGCGTGTGCTGCGCTTCCGGCGGCAATTGTCTTGCCGCGACGTTCGGGAGATCCTCGCGCGGCTGCTCGCGGGCCCAGCCCGCAGCGGCGAGGCAGGCGAGCAGGATCAAGCCGGATACGGTGAGGCTGCGCTCAATAGCCGACTTCGACGGCGGCGTTGACCACATAGATCGAATCGTTGCGATCCCCCTTGTCGGTCAGCACGCTGTGCGAGCGCGTCAGCATGCCGCCGTCCACCACCTCGACGCTCACCCGGCCATAAGGCAGCACCGACTTGACCCGTCGCACGTCGAGTCTGTCCTTGTCCGCCGGCACCGCGAGCCGCACGTGAACCCGCATGTTTCCCAAGTCCTCGCCCGGCAGCAGCGCACGCAACCCCGGCAGGGCATTTCGCCTGATCGCGTCCTGGACGGCTCTGACCGCGGCGACCGTCACGTCCTGACCGTGCTGGTCCACGCCCGTGCCGAGCTCGACGAGCAGCACTTTCTCCATGGAACTTGCTTACTCTCGTTGATCAGTGCGGCCGTTCGCCGGGCCTGCAGCCGATTGCGGCAGGATGATGTCATGGCCGCCCGCGCTTGCCGCGCCGGCAGCGCCGCCGCGGCCGGCTGCGCCTTGTCGCACCTGGAGGGCAAGCGTACCATGCCCGCAACTTTCCGCTTCGGGCTTGCCTGCTTGGAAACGCGCCGGAACAACTACGACGTCACGAACCGGGTCGAGACCACCGACCCGGCGTCGGTGAGCCGCGAGGTGAGCCGGATGTTCGTGGAGCTGTATCCGGACGCGTCCACGCAGCCGCTCGAGCGCTCCTTCGCGGATGTCGCCCGGCTCTATCGCGGCGAATATCCCGGTTACCGAGCCTGCGATACCGGTTATCACAACCTGCAGCATACGCTCGACGTCACCCTTGCGATGGCGCGGCTGATGGACGGCTACGAGCGCACTCGCGACCGCGCGGAGGCGATCGGCTCGCGCCGGTTCGCGTTCGGGATCGTCGCCGCGCTGTTGCACGATATCGGCTATCTGCGCCGGATCAACGACACACGCCACGAGAACGGCGCCGAGTACACGCTCAAGCACGTCTCGCGGGGCGCGAAATTCATCGAGCACTACATGGAGCAGATCGGGATGCCTGAGCTGGCGCTGGTGGCGGGGCAGATCGTGCATTTCACCGGCTACGAGCGGACCGTCGACAGGATCATGGTGCCGAACCTCATGTTCCGCATGCTGGGCAATATGCTGGGCACGGCGGACATCATCGCCCAGATGGCCGATCGCTGTTACCTCGAGAAATGCCGCGACCGGCTGTTTCCCGAATTCGTCGCCGGCGGGCTCGCGGCCAAGGACGAGGGCGATCGCCGCCGCAGCGTGCTCTTTCGCGACGTGCAGGACCTGTTGCTGCATACGCCCCAGTTCTACAAGACCGCCACGCTGCGCCTGAAGCAGCAGCTCGGCGGTGCCTACGGCTACGCGCAACGCCACTTCGGCGGCCAGAACCTCTACATCGAGGAAATCGACAAGAACATTCACTATGCGGAGGAAGTCGCCGAGCAGCGCGATCTGTCGCTGCTGCGGCGTACTCCTCCGTCGCCGCGTTCCGACGACGACTCGTAATTCAGGCCGGCCCGACCTCCAGCACGATTTTCCCGACGTGCACGCTCGACTCCATGAGCGCGTGCGCGTCCGCCGCCCGTTCCAGCGCAAACATCCGGTAGATCACCGGCCGGATCGCTCCCGCCTCGATGAGCGGCCAGACTTTCTGCTCCAGTGTCTTCGCCACGGCGGCCTTCACCGCGACGGGGCGCGGCCGCAGCGTCGAGCCGGTGAGGGTCAGACGCCGGCGCAGGATGTCGGTCATGTCCAGCGTGGCGCGGCTGCCGCCGAGAAAAGCGATCAGGCACAGCCTTCCGTCATCGGCGAGGCAGGCGAGTTCGCGCGGCACGTAGTCACCGCCCACCATGTCGAGAATCACGTCGACGCCGCGGCCGCCGGTCAGCTCCTTGACCGCCGCCGCGAAGTCCTCGGTCCGGTAATTGATCGCGCGTGCCGCGCCGAGCTTTTCGCACTCCCGGCATTTCTCGTCGGAACCGGCGGTGACGAACACGCGATGCCCGAATGCACGTGCGAGTTGAATCGCCGTGACCCCGATGCCGCTGGAGCCGCCGTGAACCAGCAAGGTTTCGCCGGGCGCCAGATGTGCGCGCTCGAAGACGTTGATCCAGACCGTGAAAAATGTCTCCGGTATCGCCGCGGCCTCCACCATGCTCAGGCCTTTCGGCAGCGGCAGGCATTGCGCAGCCGGGGCCGCGACGTACTGCGCGTAGCCGCCGCCTGTGACCAGCGCGCAGACGCGATCGCCGACGCGCCAGCGCACGGCGTCCGGCCCCAGCGCCGCCACGGTGCCGGCGACCTCCAGGCCGGGAATATCGGATGCGCCGGCAGGCGGCGGATACGCGCCCTTGCGCTGGAGCACGTCCGGGCGATTCACGCCCGCCGCAGCGACCGCGATCAACACTTCGTCCTCGCGCGGCATCGGCACGGGCCGCGAGGCCGGCCGCAGCACTTCCGGGCCGCCGGGCTGCGTAATCTCGATCGCCTGCATGGTTGCGGGAATGGCTGGTCGCATGACTGCGTTCCTTGGAGGGGAGGCGGCGTTATAGCACCGCACCGAGCCGCGGCTCAAGCGTTTGTGCGCCCCGGACGATTGCGGCATCATGGCCGCCTTCCAGGAAAGAGGACAAGGCATGGAATACCGCTATCTGGGCAGAAGCGGCATCAGGGTTTCGCCTCTGTGTCTCGGCACGATGATGTTCGGCGATCGTACCGATCTGAAGGAAGCGCAGCGCATCGTCGACTCCGCACGCAAGGCCGGGGTGAACTTCATCGACACCGCGGACCAGTACGCGAAGGGCGAATCCGAGCGCATCGTCGGCAAGCTGATCGGCGGCGAGCGCGACTGGTGGATACTCGCCACCAAGGTCGGCAACCCGATGGGCGAGGGGCCGAACGAGCTCGGCCTGTCGCGCAAGTGGATCGCCCAGGCGTGCGAGGCGAGCCTCAGGCGGCTTGCCACCGACTACATCGACATCTACTACCTGCATCTCGACTGTCCGGACGTGCCGCTCGAGGAGACAGTCGCCGCGATGGGTGATCTGATCCGTGCGGGCAAGATCCGCTACTTCGGGATCTCGAACTTTCGCGGCTGGCGCATCGCCGAGCTGATGCATGGCTGCCGGACGACGGGCGTACCGAAACCGGTCGTCTGCCAGCCCTACTACAACGCGCTCAACCGCCAGCCGGAGGTGGAAATCCTGCCGGCGTGTCACTACTACGGCATCGGCGTCACGCCCTACAGCCCCGTTGCGCGCGGCGTGCTGACCGGAAAGTACAAGCCCGGCGAGGCGCCGCCGGCCGCAAGGACAAGCGCATGATGGAAACCGAGTTCCGCGAGGAATCGCTGGTTCTCGCGCAGAAATTCAAGGAGCGCGCGGAAAAGCGCGGCCTCAGCCCGGGACAGTTCGCATTCGCCTGGGTGCTGTCCAACCGTCTCATCGACAGCGTGATCGGCGGCCCGCGCACGCTGGAGCAGTGGACCGAATACTACGGCGCACTCGGCTACACGTTCGACGCGGAAGACGAAGCCTTCGTCGATTCGCTGGTGCGGCCGGGGCATCCGTCCACGCCCGGCTACAACGATCCGCGCTATCCGTTCTTCGGCCGGTTGCCTCGAGGGCATTGACCACGGCCGGCGTTCTGCGCGTGCGTAACGGAAGGAGGGAATTCATGGCCGAGAACAAGGTGGCACTGGTGACGGGAGGCTCGCGCGGCATCGGCCGCGCCATCGTCGAGACGCTTGCCGCGTGCGGCTATCGCGTGTTGTTTACCTACGCAAGCCGCGAGGCGGAGGCCGCGAAGGTGGCGGATGCGGTGAAAGCCGCGGGCGGCGAGACGCGTTCTCTGCGCGCCAACGTTGCCGAGGCGCAGAACGCGCAGGCCGCGGTGCGGACGACACTGGATGCCTGGGGCCGGATCGACGTGCTGGTCAACAACGCCGGCACGCACCTGCCCGGGGTGACGATCGCCGAGACGCCGTTCGCGGAATGGGATCGCGTGCTGCGCACCAATCTGTACGGGCCGTTTCATCTGGCGCAGGCGGTGCTTCCGCACATGCGCGCCCGGAAAAGCGGGCACATCGTCAACATTTCCTCCAACGTCACGCAGCGCTATCCCGCCAACTACGGCGTCTACAGCGTTTCCAAGACCGCGCTCGAGACCTTTACCCGCATTCTTTCCAAGGAGGAAGGGCAGCACGGCATCCGCGTGCATGCGGTGGCGCCCGGTCCGATCCGCACCGACATGCTGCAGGAGTCGCTTGCCAAGCTCGGGCCCGAACGCGCACAGGCGTTCATCAAGTCCGTACCGCTCGGACGCATGGGCGAGCCGCGCGAGATCGCCGAGGTGGTCGCCTTTCTCGTCTCCGACGCGGCGAGCTACGTCACGGGGCAGGTGATCTACGTCAACGGCGGCGGTCCGGGCGGCTGAGCACGGGAGAATGCCGTTGCCGGTCATCCGGGAAGAGCGTCCGGAGGACGTCGAACGGGTCCGTTCGGTTCATCTCGCCGCATTCGGGAGGGAGCGGGAGGCGCGGCTGGTCGAGCGCCTGCGCGCAGCCGGGAAGGCCGCCGTGTCACTGCTCGCAGAGGAAAACGGCGCGGTGCTCGGTCACGTGATGTTCTCCGCCGTTTCGATCGACACCGACGATCGCGCGCGAGGCGCCTGGGCGCTCGCGCCGCTTGCCGTGCTGCCCGCCTTTCGGCGGCTGGGCATCGGCAGCGCGCTGGTCAGCGCCGGACTCGCGCGGCTGCGCGAACGCGGCGAATCACGCGTGCTGGTGCTGGGCGATCCGCACTACTACTCGCGTTTCGGATTCGTGCCCGCCGCGCGCTTCGGGCTGCAATGCCCGTTCCCCGCGCCGGAAGAAGCTTTCATGGCGATCGAGCTCGAGCCCGGTGCGCTTTCGGGCTGCGCCGGAACCGCGTGCTACGGACACGAGTTCGACGACCTGGAGTGAAGTGGTCTTACCACAGAGACACGGAGGCACAGAGAAACGCAAGACAGACGAGCAAACCGCCGCTACGCCAAGCGCGTCACGGGGATCCTGGATCGGGGACGAGGCAAGTACTGAACGGGTCATTCAGCGTGCCTCTGTCTCCTGTCGTTCTCAGTACCCTCTGTGGCAAGTCTTCGTAATGAGCAGGTCACGCGAAGACCGGGAACGGCTCGAACTTGCCGCGTAGCACCTTGTCCGACGGTGCCTTCAGCCAGCCCTCGATGACAGTGGCGTAGACGCGGCGGAAGTCTGTGGTGAAGACCAGATTGTCGCCCGCGTCGAGCGCGGCGAGGCTGGGCGGCGCGCCGTAGTGCCCGCCCGTCACCTTTTTGCCCACGAGGTACATGTGGTTGGCGGTGCCGTGGTCGGTGCCGAGGCTGGTGTTCTCCGGCACGCGGCGTCCGAACTCCGAAAAGATCATCAGCGCCACGTCGTCGGCGCGCCCGATGCGCTCGAGATCGCGCATGAAGCCCGCCACCGCATCCGAGACATAGGTGAGCAGGCGCCGGTGCAGCTCTGCCTGCTGCACGTGGGTGTCGAAGGCGTTGTGGCGGTATGCGGTGTAGTAGAGGCGGGTCGGCATGCCGGCCGCGATCAACGACGCGATCTTGGGCAGGTCTAGCGGCACGATGCCGTAGTCGACCGGGGTCTTGTACTTCGCCCACGCCTCGCGCACCAGTTGCGAGGCCTCGCGCGCGCTTTGCGCCACTTCGAGCAGGTAGCGCTCGGAGGGATTCTCGTCGCCGTCCAGCCGCGCGATCTGATCGAGCAGCGGCCGCTCCTGATGCAGGCCCTTGCGACCGAAGCGCTCGGGATCGTCAAAGACCACCGGCACATGGTCGTGCGAGCGCACCGCGAGCGACTGCGAGTCCTCCACGTTGACCAGGAAGTTCGGCGTGACCCCGGGATCGACCGCGTCCGCCAGCCGCCCCACCCAGCCGTACTCCTCGCCGCTGTTCGGCGCGCCGGTATGCCAATAGGCCATCGAGGTGAAATGCGAAAACGACGGCTGCGCATAGCCGCAGCCGTGCACGATCGCCATGCGGCCGTCCTTGAACAGCCGCTCGAATCCCGCCATGCCGGGGTTGAAGCCGTAGCGCTCGTCGATCCTGCGCAGCCTGTTCGGCCGGATGCCGATCTTCGGGCGAAGCCGGTAGTAGGCGTCGTCTGCATACGGCACCAGCGTGTTGAGGCCGTCGTTGCCGCCCGAGAGCTCGAGCACGACCAGGATGCGGCTTGCGCTCGCGGCATCCTGCGCGGCGATTGCGCGGGAAAACACCGAAGGCAGGCTGTAGAGCAGGCCCGCGCCCATACCGCAGAGACAGGTCTTCAGTGCCTCTCGCCTGGTCCAGCCATTGGTGGAAGGTTTCATTGCGCTCAGGGCCCTGGCTTTCATTTCCCTCTCCGCCCGCCCGCGGGGGTAGAGGCAGGGGTGGGTTGGTTGTCGTTCATCCCAACTGGTACTCGGGCAAGGACAGGATGACATGCAGGGTAGTGCGAAGCGGCTCGTCGAGATAGGTCCGCGCCTGCGAGAGATCGGTGGTGCCGATCTCGCTTTCCAGGAATTTCGCGATCCTGTCCTGGGTGCTTGCGTCGACCTGCACGGAAAGAAAACGCCGGAGCAGATAGTCCACCGCCTCGCGCGGGCTGCGGCAGCCGGCGCCGAGCACCATTGCCGGCAGATCGACCTGGGCGGTGGCGCGCGGAATGGGCTTGACCTTCTCGATCGCCATCTGCCAGCCGCGGTAGCTCGCCAGTCGCGTGTTGAAGTCCTCGTCGCGGTCGGCCATCTGCATCGACATCGAAGTCATGTCTTTCGCGTCCGGCTTGGTCGCCGCGGTCACGTCCAGTCCCTGCGCGAGCTTGTCGTTCACCTCGCGGATCTTGTAATCGTTGGACGGGTAGCGGTCAGGCGGCACGAAGTTGATGTCCGGGTAGACCACGTCGTAGACGAAGTTGCCGCGCGCGAGCAGCAGCCCGGGCGTGATCCAGCTCCTGCCCTGCGCCCAGCCCGCAACGGTGGGCGGGAAGAACAGCTTCTGGCCCAGCATCTCGGTCACGTCGTTGAAATCCGGCACTCCGGGGATCTCCTTCAAACCCAGCTTGCGATAGGTCGAGACCACGAGATCCACCGGCGGCTTGATGCGGGTCGCCACCGAGGCGGGGCTGTAGAAGTCTCTCGACAGGAAGATCGTCTCCAGCAGCGGCGCGATCTCGTAGTGCGATTCGCGCAGCTTCGCGCCGAGCGCCGCCTTGAGTTCCGGCGACAGGTCCTGGCGCACGAAATAGCGATAGATCTTGCCGGCGACGAACTCGGAGGTGACCGGCCGCGACAGGATCACGTCGATCACGTCCACGCCGTCGAAGCGGCCCTCGCTGCCGAGCACGCGCTTGACGCCGGCGTCGTGCTTGTCCGGCGAGACGGTGAAGTCGAGATCGACGAAGTTCCAGCCGGTGAAGGCGCGCGCCGCTTCGCGGATGTCGCGCTCGCTGTAATTGCCCACGCCCATGGTGAACAGCTCCATGATCTCGCGTGCGAAATTCTCGTTCGGCGCGCCTTTCACGTTCACGCCGGCGTCGAGATAGGCGAGCATCGCCGGGTCCTGGGCCACCCCGATCAGCAGATCGCGGAAGTTGCCGGTGCCTTTGTCGCGGAACAGCCGGTTCTGCCTGAGCATCTTGCGGTAGTCGCGGACTTTTTCTTCGCTGGTCGCGAAATGCCCGTGCCAGAACAGCGCCATCTTTTCCTGCAGGGGGCGGCGGGTCAGCAGCATGCGGTTCGCCCACCAGTACGCCAGGCGGTGGGTCTCCAGCCGGCTCGCCCGCAGCCAGTAGAAGAACTTGTTTGCCACCGGCTGCAGCCGGCGGTTGCCTTCCGGCTTGACCTTCACGCCCATCGATTCGCCTTTTTCCTTGGCGAGATCGGTGGCGGCGGGGCGCGAGGCAGGGAAGGGTTCGAGGCCTGGATCGTGGATGCCGGATTCGTCGAAAGGCGGCAGCCCGTCCTCGATGCTCTGGTAGTAGACGAGCTGTCGCACCGCATCTCGCGGGGCCATCGCCGCGAGCGCGGCGATTTCCTCCGGTGTCCCGCCGAACCCGGCGCGTTCGAGCAGGTGGGCGGCCCGCGCCGCGCTCCAGTCGCCGGTCGAGATCGGCGACAGATCACCCCGCCATTCGGCTGGGCCCGCGGCGGGTGCGGCTCCCAGCGCCGGCAGCGCGACGGCAAGTACAACCGCAAACAAGGCCTTCATCCGGGTCGCTCCGAATCGATCGCACGGGCGGCAGGCACCGCCCGGGATCCAGGTATCAGACCGAAATCTTAAACCGCGACCTCGGGGCGGGGTTCAAGATTTTCATGAATTTCTGCGTCCTCCGTGGTTCATATTGCAATCTTCTCCAGCGCGGCCCGCATCGGCGCCGGCACTCGCGCCGGCTTGCGGCTCGCGCGCTCGACATAGACGTGCACGAAATGCCCCTGTGCCGCCGCGGAGCGATCGTCGTTGCGGAACAGCCCGATCTCGTAGCGCACGCTGCTTGTTCCGATGCTCGCAACGCGCAGGCCGGCGTGGACCAGATCGGGAAAGGTGATGGGCGCAAAGTAATTGCATTTCGTCTCCACGACCAGTCCGACGATCGTGCTGTGCTCGACGTCGAGCACGCCCTGCTCGATCAAGTACTGGTTCACGACGGTGTCGAAATAGGAGTAGTAGACGACGTTGTTGACGTGGCCGTAGACGTCGTTGTCGATCCAGCGGGTGGGAATCGCCTGGAAGTGCCGGTAGGCCTGGCGCGACTGCGGGTCGGGGCGGGTCATGGGTTTTTTCAATGGCTGGCGGCGGAATCGGCGGCGTCGGTGATGCGCCGCATCTGCTTCCAGTTTACGGCCATCAGGCCGGCGGTGACGATCACCGCCATGCCGGTCAGCGAGCCGCCGTCCGGGAAGTCGCGGAACGCGAGGAAGGCGAGCAGCGTGGACCACACGAGCTGTGAATACACGAAGGGCGCGAGCGCGCTCGGCGAAGCCTTGTCCATGGCGCGGATGAGCAGGTAGTGCCCGTATCCGCCCAGCAGCCCGATGCCGATCATGAGCAGCGCCTGCACCAGTGTGGGCGTCTGCCATCCCCAAGGCAGCGTGAAACTGGTGGCGGCGCCGCCGACCAGCGCGGTGTAGAACAGCGTCGTGTAGGGATGGTCGTGCCCGGACAGCTTGCGGGTGATGATCTGATAGACGCTGAAAAGCGCGGCGGTGCACAGGGGGAACAGCGCCGCCGGCGTAAACAGCCCGCCCCCGGGGCGAATGATGATCAGCACGCCGGCAAAGCCGAAAATCACCGCCACCCACTGCCGGGGCGTCGCCTTCTCGCCGAGGACCCAGCCCGAGAGCAGCGTCGTGAGCACCGGGCCCACGAAGCTGATCGCCGCCGCTTCGGCGAGCGGCATGTGGCGCAGCGCGAAGTAGAAGAACATCGTGCTGCCTACCAGCAGCAGCCCGCGGATGATCTGCAAGGCCGGGCGCCGGGTGCGCAGCAGGGCGAGGCCGCGGCTCGGCCACAGCAGCGCGACGACTACCGCGAGATTCACCACGTAGCGCGCCCACAGCAGTCCGGCGAGGGGATACGAGCGCAGCAAGTATTTCGCCAGCGTGTCCATGGAGGAAAACATGAACACCGCCGACATCATCAGCGCGATGCCGCGCAACATGCGGCGCTGGTGGGCGTGATCCGTCGTCATCGATCACCGGCTGCGGAAGTCACCACGGCGACACAGAGAAAATCGATTGCAGGCTGACCAAGAGGGTGGTGAGACGCCGATGAAATCCAGAACGCAGTCGGGTCGTTGAAGTACGTTCCGTCTGTGCCTTGATGTCTCGCTGGCGGATACGGAAGTCGATTTTCTCTGTGCCTCCATGTGGTTCATTTGGAGGCTAATGCTGTCCCGGCAAAACTTTGCGCCCGGCGAAGCGCGCGCGCGCGCCGAGCGCTTCCTCGATGCGCAGCGCCTCGTTCCACTTGGCCATGCGCTCGGAGCGCGAGAACGAGCCGACCTTGAGTTGGCCGGCATTCCAGCCCACCGCCAGATGCACGATGGTGGTGTCCTCGGTTTCGCCCGAACGGGCGGAGACGATGGTGCCGAACCCCGCCGCGCGCCCGGCCTCGAATGCCGCGCGCGTTTCGGAGACCGTGCCCGCCTGATTGGGCTTGATGAGAACCGCGTTGCAGGCGCCGCCGGCTGCTGCTTGCCTGACCCGCGCCGCGCTGGTGGTCAGGAAATCGTCGCCGATTACCTGCACCCTGTCCCCGACGGCGGCGGTGAACCTGCGCATGCCGGCGGCGTCGTCCTCGGCGAGCGGGTCCTCGATGGAAATGATCGGGTAGCGTTCCACCCACCCGAGCAGCATCTCGCACATGCCGTCGCTGTCGAGTTCGCGCCCCTCCAGTCCCAGGCGGTAGCGTCCGTTGCGGCCGAACTCGGAGGCAGCCACGTCGAGCGAGATGCCGACCTGGACTCCCGGCGTATAGCCTGCGCGCTCGATCGCCCGGCTCAACGTGGCGAGCGCCTCTTCATTGGCGTCGAACGCGGGCCAGTAGCCGCCTTCGTCTGCCACGCCCTGGAGCTTGCCCGACTCCTTCATGAGATCGCCGGCCGCGCGATAGACCTCCGCGGTCACTGCGAGCGCCTCGGCGAAACTGGCGGCGGAGAGCGCCACCACCATGAAGTCCTGAACGTCCACGCGCCGCCCGGCATGGGCGCCGCCGCCGAAAATCTGGATTTCCGGCAGCGGCAGCGCGACGTCTGCGCCTTGCGCGAGGTATTTCCACAGCGGCATGCGATGCGCGCCGGCGGTGGCGTGCAACACCGCCATCGAGGTGGCGATCAGCGCATTGCCGCCGAGGCGCGATTTGTTCGGCGTGCCGTCGAGCGCGATCAACGCGTCGTCGATTTCCGCCTGACGCTCGCTGTTCCTGCCGATGAGGAGCCTGCCGATCTCTGCGTTGACATGCGCCACCGCCTTGGATACGCCCATGCCGCCGAGCTGCGGCCCGCCGTCGCGCAGGTCGAGCGCTTCCTGCGTGCCGCGCGAGGCGCCGGCCGGCGCGATCGCACGCCCCACCGATCCGCCGGCAAGCCATACCTCGGCCTCGACCGTGGGACGGCCGCGGGAGTCCCAGACCTGCCTTGCGCGGACGCGGGATATCGTGGTGTCGGGCATGTCTTTATCGGGCAGTCGATCGACTCGTCTGCCGCCGGGCGAGGCGCGCCTCGTTCGCACCGCTGCAGTTGAAGGCATGCGCTCCGGGCTGTGGATTCATGCCGCTGTGCCTTGCGTTCACGCCGCCAGGCGGGAGAGCTCGCGTGCCCAGGCGGCGAGTACCGCCGCCAGCGTATCGACCGGGTGCTGCAGCAACGCGATTGCGGTCCGCCTGACGCGTTGGCGATCCGCCTCCTCGGTGAGGTATTCCACCGGGGACTTGCCGTCCACCCGGCCGAGGAACAAACCGGGCAGCAGGTGCGCGGCGCGTGCCTCGATGTCGATCGCGGGTTCCCAGGTCACCCTTTCCAGGTAGCGCTGCGCGAGTGCGTCGAAACAATCCAGATACCGCGCGCGCCATTGCGGCCGCCACGCGCACTTCAGCAGCAGGTGGTTCAGGCAGAAGGCGAGGTCGAACGCCGGATCGCCGTACCACGCGCATTCGGCGTCGAGGAATATCGGGCCGCGCGGTCCGACCAGGATGTTTTTCGGGCTGACGTCGCCGTGCACCAAAGCGCGCTTGGTGGCGCCGGTCACGCGCACCAGGCTTTCCAGTCGCTGCGCGCACTCTGGGTGCCTTCGCGCCGTGGCAGACAGATACGGCTCGAGCCGGATCGGAAAAAAAATATGATCGGTCGCGAACGCGCGCGCGACGTCGAGCCTGCCTGCGGTGCTGCCATGGATCGCCGCGATGCGGCGTCCGACCTCCGCAGCGGTGTCGCGATCGATCACGCCGTCGCGCAACTGCTGCTTCCAGACGGGATACCGTTCCGCGGGCAGGTATTCCATGGCGAACATGCCGGCCTCGGGATCCGCGCCCAGAACGCGCGGCACCGCATCCGGCATGACCGTTGCTGCAGCGCGCATCCACTCGGCTTCCCAGCGATTGCGTTCCACCGGAGCATGCCAGTCGGCTTGAACCTTGAGCTTGGGCAGCGCGCGCTTGATGCACACCGGCCCGCGCGCGAGGTCCACGCGCACGATGTCGGAGGAAACGCCGCCGGTCAGCGGCGTGACCCGCGGCCGCTCCCCCGGGGCCGCAAGGCCCATCCTGACGAGCGAGGCGACGTATGGCTCGGTTTCCATCCTGTTCCGCGAGAAGGCGCTTGGCCGCAGGCGCAGTTTCGTCGCATCATTGCGCCTCCCCGTTGCGCCCGTGGAAAGAGGCCCGCACTCTAGCACAGCTTCATATGAAGACGATTCTCGCTTTGGACCAGGGAACCACCAGCTCGCGCGCGATCGTGTTCGACGCCGACGCGCGGGCGCTCGGCATGGGGCAACAGGAATTTGCGCAGCGCTTTCCCCAGCCGGGCTGGGTCGAACACGACCCGGAGGAGATCTGGGCGACCCAGCTCGACACCGCGCGCGAGGCGCTTGCCCGGGCCAAGGTTTCCGCCGCCGATGTGGCGGCGATCGGCATTACCAACCAGCGCGAGACCACGCTAGTCTGGGAGCGCGCCACCGGTCGTCCCATCCACCACGCGATCGTGTGGCAGGACCGGCGGACTGCGGCTCTGTGCGAGCAGTTGCGCGCGCAGGGTGTGGAGGCGCTCGTGACCGGACGCACCGGCTTGCTGCTCGACGCGTATTTCTCCGCGACCAAGCTGCGCTGGATCCTCGACCACGTCGACGGCGCGCGCGCGCGCGCGGAGCGCGGCGAGCTTGCCTTCGGCACGATCGACACCTGGCTGATATGGAAGCTCAGCGGCGGACGGGTGCACGCCACCGATCCTTCCAACGCCTCGCGCACGCTGCTCTACAACATCCATACCCGCGACTGGGATGACAAGCTTCTGCAGTTGATGCGCGTGCCGCGGGCGGTTTTGCCCGCGGTGGTCGATTCCAGCGGCGTCTGCGCGCACACGCAGCCGGACATTTTCGGCCGCCCGATCCCGATCGCGGGCATCGCGGGCGACCAGCAGGCCGCGCTGTTCGGGCAACAGTGCGTGTCCGAGGGCATGATCAAGAATACCTACGGCACCGGCTGCTTCATGCTGTTGCATACCGGGCAGCGCCCCGTCGATTCGAAGTCCAAGCTTCTCACCACCGTGGCGTGGAAGATCGGGTCGCGCTACGAATACGCGCTCGAGGGCAGCGTATTCACCGCCGGCGCGGTGGTGCAATGGCTGCGCGACGGGCTCGGCCTGATCCGCGATTCGGCGCAGATCGACCAACTGGCGCAAAAAGCCCCGGACACCGGCGGCGTGTACTTTGTGCCCGCGTTCGCCGGGCTCGGCGCGCCGTACTGGGATCCGTACGCGCGCGGGACGATCACCGGGCTCACCCGCGGCAGCACGGCGGCGCACCTGGCGCGGGCGGCGCTGGAGGCGATCGCGTTCCAGACCGCCGACGTCCTCGACGCGATGCAAGCCGACTCAGGGATCGCGATCTCCGAGCTGCGCGTGGACGGCGGAGCGAGCCGAAGCGACTTCTTGATGCAGTTCCAATGCGACGTGCTCGATGTCCCGGTGTTGCGTCCGCGCGCCTATGAGAGCACCGCCTTGGGAGCAGCCTACCTGGCCGGCCTCGCCGTGGGATACTGGCAGGACATGGGAGCGCTTGCCAGCCACTGGCAGCTCGAGCGGCGTTTCGAGCCGCAGATGAGCCCGAGTCGCCGCGCCGCCGCCAAGGCCGCGTGGCATAGGGCGGTGGAGCGGGCGCGGGGCTGGGCGGAGAGTCGCTGACGAAATGTAAACCGCGTCGCAGGAGTAATTGACAACCGCCTGATTCGATTAGTAGTGTGATGATGTATGCCACAATGAGGCGAAGGAGGATCGGCGTCCCGACGTGGCCAAGATCGCAATCTTCAACCAGAAGGGTGGGGTCGGAAAAACAACGACTTCGCTCAATCTCTCCGCCGCGCTGGCACGCCGCGGCTTCAACCCGTTGTCGATCGACCTCGATCCGCAGGCCCACCTGTCCTACGTTTGCGGCGCCACGGTCGACCTCGCCGAGGACTCGGTCTTCAGCTTCTATCAGCAGGCCAAGCCCCTTACCCAGCTGATCCGGCCCTCGACTGGTGGCTGGCTGGTGATACCGGCCCATGTCGAGCTGTCCAAGGTCGACACCCAGTTCGGCAAGGGGCCCAACGTGCTCAATCGACTCCATCTCGGCATCGTCAAGGAGAACCTCAACACCGGGCGTCCGATCGTGATCGACTGCTGTCCGGTCCTGGGCGTGCTTTCGCTGTCGGCGATCTTCGCCTCGGACCGGGTGCTGGTGCCGGTGTCGGCGGACTATCTCGCCATGAAGGGCGTGCATGCGGTGGAAAGGACGCTGAAGGCGCTGGAGCACGTGCTGAAGAAACGCGTGCCGCGCCGCTACGTGATCACGCGCTTCGACGCGCGGCGCAAGATGTCGCACCAGATCTATGACGAGATCAGCGGGCGTCTGGGCGATGAAGTCTGCCGCACGAAGATCTCCGAGAACGTGGCGCTTGCCGAAAGCCCCGCCTCGATCAAGGATGTTTTCGCCCATGCGCCGGACAGCAAGGGAGCGGCCGACTACGACGCGCTGGTCGACGAGCTGGTGAGCTGCGGGTTCATCGAGGAGCGCGAACGCGCCCCTGTTCGTGACGACGCGACCAGCTGACTACGCCACTTGCGGTTCCGGTCTTGTTCCCGCACTCACGGTAGTCACGGCGGTCACGGCTTCTCATCGCCCTGGCGGGCGATGAGAGAAATGATGCTCTCCAGATCTGCCGTGTCCTCTTTCGCCGGCAGCTGGACCGCCTTGCACTCGAGGATCTCGCAGTGCAGATACATCTGGTTGATCTTGCGCTCGGCCTCGGCACGATCGCGGGCGTGCACCACGAGATTCTCCACCGGCAGGCCGCTGCGCGTGCGGATCTTGAATCCGAACTTGATCATCGGGGCAGAGGCGCTCTCCATATGCGGCCCATTCTAGAGATAACCGAGCCGGCGCGATAGCCGCGGCGCAGGCTCGGGCACAAAGGTCACCGGCAGCGCGCGGCGGCCGGCGTACCGTTTCGCGTCCTTGCGGTACGCGTCCGGGTTTGCTTCCGCGCGGTGTGCGCTCGCAGCGCTCAGAGCGCTTGCACCGCGAGGTTCGTCTTGTAGCGCCGGAAATTCTTGATGTAGTGCTCTGCGTTCCACTGCAGGACGGCGACTTCCTCGTCGCTCAGCTGCCGGATCACCCTGCCGGGTGCGCCGACCACCAGCGAGCGATCCGGAATCTCCTTGCCCTCGGTGATGAGCGCATGCGCGCCGATCAGGCAATGCTTGCCGATCCTGGCATTGTTCAGGACCGTGGCCTTGATCCCGATCAGGCTGCCGTCGCCGATGCTGCAGCCGTGCAGCGTGGCGTGATGCCCGATGCTGACGTTGCTGCCGATCGTGAGCTGCACCCCCTCGTCCGTGTGCAGCACGCAGCCGTCCTGCACGTTGGATCCTTCGCCCAACGTGATTAGATCGTTGTCGCCGCGGATCACGGTTTCGAACCAGACGCTCACATTGTGCCCCAGGATCACGGAGCCGATCACCGTGGCGCTTTCAGCGACCCAGCAGTCGCCTTTGGTGACGACTTTCCGGTCGCCGAGGGAGTAAATCATCGTTGTTTATCTGCGTCACAGAGCGCGGGTAACGAACTGGAATTATATCTGCCGTGCGTCCGGCGCTAAAATAATCGCCGACTGAGCCTTTGCGGCAGCACGCGGTGTGGCGGCTGTCGCCCAGCGAGGAGGAATCACCATGGCAACCGTGACCGCACTGAAGAGCGGCGCAACCGACATCTCGGCCCTGCTCGGCGCACAGGCCGACAGCCTGCTCAACCACGTCTGCAAGACCATCCCGAAGGAATTGCTGCACCTGCCGGGCCCGGACTTCGTCGACCGGGTGGTGGCGCCGTCGGACCGCAGCCCCTCCGTGATGCGCAGCCTGCAGCAGATGTTCGATCACGGCAGGCTCGGCGGCACCGGCTATCTGTCGATCCTGCCGGTGGATCAGGGGATCGAGCACTCGGCGGGCGCCTCGTTCGCGAAAAACCCGATGTATTTCGATCCGGAGAACATCGTCAGGCTCGCTATCGAGGGCGGCTGCAATGCGGTGGCGTCGACACTGGGCGTACTCGGGGCCTGCGCGCGCAAGTACGCGCACAAGATCCCGTTTCTGCTCAAGTTCAACCACAACGAATTCCTGACCTATCCCAACAAGTACGACCAGGTCATGTTTGCAACCATGCGCCAGGCGAAGGAAATGGGCGCGTGCGCCGCGGGTGCGACGATCTACTTCGGATCATTGGAATCCTCGCGCCAGATCGTCGAGGTGAGCCAGGCGTTTCACATGGCGCACGAGTTGGGCATGGCCACCGTGCTGTGGTGCTACCTGCGCAATCCGGCGTTCAAGAAGGACAAGGACTACCATGTGTCCGCCGATCTCACCGGCCAGGCCAACCATCTTGGCGTGACCATCGAGGCGGACATCATCAAACAGAAGCTGCCGGAGAACAACGGCGGCTACAACGTCCTCAACACCAAGGAGAACCCCTACGGCAAGACCGACAAGCGCGTGTACACCGAGCTGAGTAGCGATCACCCCGTGGACCTGACCCGCTACCAGGTCGCCAACTGCTACCTTGGCAGGGCGGGCCTGATCAACTCGGGAGGCGCTTCGGGTGAGAACGACCTCGCGGAGGCGGTGCGCACTGCGGTGATCAACAAGCGCGCCGGCGGCATGGGGCTGATCTCCGGGCGCAAGGCGTTCCAGCGGCCGATGAAGGAGGGGGTTGCGCTGCTCAACGCCATCCAGGACGTCTATCTGTCCAAGGAAGTGACGATCGCCTGAGGCGCGCCCGGCCGAAGAAAAAAAAGCCCGCTTGTGCGGGCTTTTTTGGTCGAGGGCGCGCGACGCTCAGGCGTAACCGCGCAGCGTCCGCGAAAACTCGCGCAGCGACGCGATACCGCTGCCTTCCGCCCGGCGGCACCAGTCCTCGAGTTGATGCAGCAGCTGCTCCTTGGTGGCCGAGGAGCGCTGCCACAGCGCGATCAGTTCCTGCCGCATCGTGTAGATGGTCTTCAGCACGCGGCTGTTTTCCAAGGCGGTCAGCAGCTTCGCCTTCTCCTGTGCCGGCACGAACCTGTCGTCCAGGTGCAGCCAGCGCTTCACCTTGTGCAGGTCCAGTCCATGCACCGGGTGGCGGGCGCGCAACTCTCGGAACTCCGCTGCCCAGGTTGCCTTGATGGAGTGCGTGAAGCGCGCGAGCACGTCGTAGCGGTGCGTGATCACCGCCTGCAGCGTTTGTAGATCGCAGGCGGCTTTGGCCGCATCGATGCGCACCTTGGGCGCAAGCTTCTTCACCTGCGCCAGGCCAAGCAGCGACATCAGCTTGATGTAGCCCCAGCCGATGTCGAATTCGTACCATTTGGAGGAGAGCCGCGCCGAAGACGCATAGGCGTGGTGATTGTTGTGAAGCTCCTCCCCGCCGATGAGGATGCCCCAGGGGACGATGTTCGTGCTCGCATCGTCGACCTGGAACGTGCGGTAGCCGAAATAATGTCCGACTCCGTTGACCACGCCGGCGGCCAGCACCGGGATCCACAGCATCTGCACCGCCCACATGGTCAAGCCGATCGGACCGAACAGCAGCACGTCGATAACCAGCATCAGGCCCACGCCCAGACGATCGCGGCGCGAATAGACATTGCGCTCCATCCAGTCGTCGGGCGTACCGTGCCCGTATTTTTCGAGGGTTTCGGCGTTTCGTGCTTCCTTGCCATACAGCTCGGCACCCTCGAGCAACACCTTTTTCAGCGTCAGCACTTGCGGGCTGTGCGGATCTTCCTCGGTTTCACACTTCGCGTGATGCTTGCGGTGAATCGCGGTCCATTCCTTGGTGACCATGCCGGTGGTCAGCCACAGCCAGAAGCGGAAGAAATGGCTCACCACGGGATGCAGATCGAGCGCGCGGTGCGCCGAATGCCGGTGCAGATAGATCGTGACCGCGGCGATGGTGATGTGGGTGAGGACCAGGGTCACCACGACATAGCCCCACCACGGGAGATCGAGCACGCCGTTCACCCAATCCGGAAGATCCATTAACCCATTGATATTCACGCAGATTCCAATTGTCAGGACAAGAAACGAGGCCGATTTTACAGGAAGCTTGACCGGCCACAAGCGCAAAGTTGTAAGGAAATTTTGACTGATTTTTCCGCAGGATACGAGGCGTCCGCGCGGAGGCCGGCGTGCGCCGCCGGAAAGGAAATCAGCGCCCGGAGGATGCGCCCGGGGCGGAGGCGACCTGCACCGGGCTGACGATCCGTATTTCGCGCTGCGGAAACGGGATATCGATTCCGTTGCCGCGGAATGCGTTGTACAGGGCGAGGTAGATGTCGGATTGCAGGTTGAGCTTGCCGCGCTCCGGATCGTCAATCCAGGTCACCAGCTCCAGGTTGATCCCGTCGGCGGCGAAGGCGGTGACCAAGGCCGCGGGCCCGGGGTCCTTGAGCACGCGCGGGTGCGCGTGCGCGCATTCCAGCATCAGTTCCAGGGCGCGCCGCAGGTCGGCCGCGTAGCTGATCTGAACCGGGATACGCATCATCACCCGGCGGTTGGAATAGGAGTGGTTGATCACGGTGGAGGTGACGATGGTCTCGTTCGGGATGATGGCCTCGGTGCCGTCCATTCCGCGCACCACCACGCAGCGCGAGGTGAGCTTGGTCACTTCGCCGTAGAAATGATCCACCGTGACGAGATCGCCCGGGCTGACCGACCGGTCCAGGAGAATCGTGAACCCCGCAACGTAGTTCGCCGCGACCTTCTGCAGCCCGAGGCCGATGCCCACGCCGAGCGCGCCGCCGAACACCGACAGCGCGGTTATGTCGATGCCTACCAGCGGCAGCGCGACGAGCACCGCGACGATGACCAGCACGGTGCGCACGATCTTGGAGAACGCGAAGCGAAGGTTCAGCTCCACGTCGTCGAGCGCCATGATGCGGCCTTCGATCAGGCTCCCGATCCACAACGCAGCGAGCAACATGACGATGATGGTGAGCAGTGCCTGGAAGAACATCACCAGCGAAATGCGCTGCGCGCCGATGGTGAAGCCGGTCTGGTCGAGAATATTCACGATCTCCGGCAGCAGGCCCGTGATGTAGAGCGCAGCGCCGAGCCAGACGATCCAGGTCACGCCCATTTCCCAGGAGCGCAGCGACCGCCCCGGCGCGAAGGTGTGCCGCAGCAGGTACACCACCGCCCGGATGATCACCATCGCCAGAACCAGCGGGATGGCGACGTTGAGCAGGTGCACCGGCTGGAAGTAGTGCAGGAACCAGCGTCCGATCACCAGCACCACCAGCGCCGTGACCGGGAACATCTCGCGGTTGATGCCACCCACGGAGATGCGCAGGGTCGCCGCCGGATCCTGCGAGGCGCCGGCGACGACATGCCGGCGGTACCGGCGCGCCAGGAACCAGGCGGCGGCGAGGCTCAATGCGACGATCACAAGCTGCCACTGCACGACACCCTGCTGGAGGTCTTCGAAAAGATCCCCGATGAAGCGACCGATTTCCGCCCTTTGCGCCATTTGTCTTTCCCCCGACGATCAGCCGATTCTATGCAGGCTCGGAACGAGTTGTCACGGAGCGCGTTTTACACGCGCCTCGGTCGCGCATGCCCGTCCCGAGCAGAGTCTTTCTAGCGATGCGGCGCGCCGGCGGCGCGGTAGGGCCGGGAATGGACGCGATGGCGTTGCCAGTTCCGCAGGTAGGCGCGCGCGAGCTGCCGGTTGCCGTGCAGGACCAGCACGTTCTCGCCGTTGTGGTATTGCGCGGCGAAGGTGAAGTTGAAGCTGCCGGTCACCACGGCGGGCCACTCCAAATCCGGATCGACGATGATGACCTTGTCGTGGGCGGAGGAATGCTCCGCATCGACCAGCACCGGGACCTTGCCGGCAACGAGCATCGGAATCACGTTGTGCTCGATATGCTCTATCTGGCTCGCGTCGGCGAGCACTTCCACCCGCACGCCTCTCGCTTCGGCATCGATCAGCGCCCGGGCGATTCCGGTGTGGGTGAAGCTGAACGCCTGCACGTAAATCGCCTCGCGCGCGTCGCGGATCGTCCGGATGATCAGCCCCGCGGCGTTGCCGTTCGGTGTGAAGGCGTATTCGATCGTGCCGGTGGCGGGAATCGGCTGCGCGGGCTGCAAGGCCGTCGCCGGCGCGGCCAGCAGGAGCAGGCCGGCGCAGCCGATACCGAGCAGGCGTTTCACGGCTTGCGCTCCAGTACCGCGGCAAAAAAACCGTCCGTCGCGTGCCGGTGCGGATAGAGCTGCAGATAGCGGCCCGTCTGCAGCGCAATGCGCTGCTCGTCGAGCACCTGCTGGCAATCCAGGAGGGCGAAATCGCGCTGCGCCGCAAGGAAGGCTTCGACCGCCTGTTCGTTCTCCTCCTCGAGCAGGCTGCAGGTCGCGTAGACCAGGCGCCCACCCGGCTTCAGCAGCTTCGCGGCTGCGCCGAGAATCGAGCGCTGCTTGGCGCTGAGTTCGGTAAGCCACTGCGCGGATTGACGCCATTTCATGTCGGGATTGCGCCGCAGCGTGCCCGACCCGCTGCACGGCGCGTCGATCAGCACCCGGTCGATCTTGCCGGCGAGCCGCTTGACCTTGGGGTCGTTCTCGCCGCCGATCAATTGCGGATGGACATTCGACAATCCGGAACGCTTCAGTCGCGGCTTGAGCCCGTCCAGTCGCTTAGCCGACACGTCGAACGCGTACAACCGTCCCTGGCCGTGCATCAGCGCGCCCATGAGGAGCGTCTTGCCGCCCGCGCCGGCGCAGAAGTCCACTACCATTTCGCGGCGCTTCGGCGCCACCAGCATTCCAAGCAGCTGGCTGCCCTCGTCCTGGACTTCGATCGCCCCGCGCAGGTAGAGCGGGTTGCGATTGATCGCGATCTTCCCGGCAAGGCGTATCCCAACCGGCGAATACGGCGTGGGCGAAGCCGGGATTGCCTCGTGCGCGAACGCCTGCAGCACTTCTTCTCGATCGGCGATCATGGTGTTGACGCGCAGATCGAGCGGCGCGGGGGCGAGCAATGCGCGTGCGAGCGCGATCGCCTCCGGCTCGCCGTGCCGCGCGCGCAACCGCTCCCACAGCCAGTCCGGCAGGGACAGGCGCACTTCCGGCGCCAGCGCCTCGACCTCGGCGCGCTTTACCTGGACCAGCCATTCACGGTCGCGCGCATCGAGCAGCGGCTCGATGCTGCCGATCGACAGGCCCTGGACCTTGACGAGGCTGCCGATCACCAGCCGCCGCGGCGTGGGCGCGGGGACGATCGCCTCCAGCAGGCGCTTGTTGCGCAGCACCGCGAACACGGTGTCGGCGACGAAAGCGCGGTCGTGGCTGCCGATCTCGTGATGGTTTCGGAAGAAGTCCCGCAGCGCCGCGTCGGCGGGGTGCTCGAGCTGGCAGGCGAGATCGACGGCAGCGGTCGCCGCCCTGAGGGTGGAGGCCGACAGCCGCATCGTGCTATCTGAGATTGATCGCGGTGACGACGGAGTCGAACGCCGTGCCGTCCTTCTCGGTGAAGCGGATGCGCACCGGCAGA
>DASRFY010000009.1:0-16008 GCA_035651315.1 Burkholderiales bacterium | reverse complement strand
AATTCATCGCGGAGATGGAGAAGCTGCACGACTTCAAGACGGGGGTGCTTGCGGGCCCGGTTACGTTCACGCCGGAGGACCATCAGGGCGCGAAGACCTCGGCCGTGGCGAGCTTCGTCGACGGTAAGCCGACCCTCTTCAGGAGCTGGGACAAGCAACTGAGTAAGTAGAACCGCCACGACAGGTTAGCCGGCATGCTCCTGCAGCTCGTGGTGAGCGGAATAGCGCTGGGCGCGCTCTACGCGCTGGTGGCCCTTTCCATGACCGTGGTGTACCGCGCCACCACGGTCCTCAACTTCGGCCACGGAGACCTGGTGATGGCGGGCGCGTTCGCGGTGTACGTGCTCGTCCTTCTCGTCGGCATGCCGTACGGGCTGGCGGTGCCGCTGGCACTGGTCATCCTGTTCGGCTTCGGCGTCGGCATCCAGCGCGGGCTGATCCGCCCGATGGCGCACGGCCCCCACATCGCGCTGGTGATGATGACCATCGCGATCGGGTACGTGATCCGCGGCGTTGCCCGCCTGGTTTGGGGCCGGGACGTCATGCCGATGCGCAAGGTTCTCGATATCGAGCCGATTTTCGTCGGCGATGTCGTCGTGACCGGCGACGACCTGATGATCCTGGGGGTCGTTGTTCTCCTGACGGCGGTCTTCTTCTACGTTCTTTACAAGACGCTCGCCGGTAAGCGTATCCAAGCCTTGTATCAAACAGAGCGCGGCGCCGGGCTAGTGGGCATCAATGTCAGCAAGTTCCACGGCACGATCTGGGGCGTGGGCGCGGCGATGGGGGCGATTGGCGGCGCGCTGATCGCGCCGATCACGCTGCTCTACCCGGACATGGGAGCGAACCTGCTCATCAAGGGGTTCGCCGCCATGGCGCTCGGCGGGTTTGGCTCGCTGTGGGGAGCCGTGATCGGCGGCATCCTGCTCGGGGTGATCGAGCATACGGCCGGCGCGTACATCAGCACCGCGCTCATCGACATCTCCGCCTATCTGATCATTATCGGCGTGCTGATCATCCGACCGACGGGGATTCTCGGGTACGAGGCGACGGTCCGTGTCTGAAGCGAAGCGATTGGCTGCGGCCGACATGGATATAGCGGCACAAGCGGCCAAACCGGCTGGCCGGGGACTCACCATGCGCACGAAAGCGGGGATCGGACTCGTGGTCGTCGCGCTCTTCGTCCCTCTCTTCACCAACGAGTATTCCCAGTATGTCGTGAACCTCGCGCTGGTCTACGTGCTGGTGACCGTTGGCTTCAACATCGCCATCGGCACGCTGGGCCAGCTCGCCTTCTGCAATGTCGCGTTGTTCGGCATCGGCGCGTATACCACCGGCATCCTGATGTACCACTTCCACTGGCCGTTCTGGGTGGCGCTGGTGCCGTCGGGAATCGCCGGCGCCGCCGCGGGCTTCCTCGCATCAGTGCCGGCCCTCCGCGGCATCCGCGCGCTATACCTGGCGATCATGACGCTCGCGTTCGGCGAGCTGATGCGATGGGTGTACATCCACGCCGAAACGGTCACGCTGGGATCGGGCGGGATGCCGGTTCCGACGCCGACCTTCTTCACGATGTCCATCCACTCGCCGTTTGCGAAGTTCTATGTCTTTCTCGGCATCGTGGTGCTGGTCGTGACCGGCACCTCGAACTTGCTGCGCTCGCGCATCGGGCGGGCGATCGTCGCGATCAAGAACAACGAGCTCGCCGCGGCCTCGCTCGGCATGGCGACCTCGAGGTACATCGTGCTCGCCTTCGTCTGGAGCGGATGCATCGTCGGCATCGCGGGCAGCATGTTTGCCATCCTGATCGGGCGCGTGGTCCCCGAAAGCTTCAATCTCGTCGAGTTGATCCAGCATTTCGCCATGGTGATGGTCGGCGGCGTCGGCAGCCTCGCTGGCGCCATCGCCGGGGCCATCACGCTCACCTGGGCGCCCGAGATGTTTCGCCGGTTCCCGGGATACGAGGAGCTCTTCTTCGGCATCCTGCTCGTGGTGATCCTGCTGTTTCTGCCGCGCGGATTGATCAGCCTGCTCACACGCTTCGTGCCGGGGCTCGCGGAGCGCTATTACCGTGAATAGCGCCGCTTCACTCCTCGAGCTGCGCGGGCTGTCGGTGCACTTCTCGGGAGTGCGCGCGCTGGCCGATGTGTCGTTCCACGCGCACGCGGGCGAAGTGCGCGCGGTGATCGGCCCAAACGGCGCCGGCAAGACGACGCTCTTCAACGCCATTACGGGCTATGTGGAGCCGACGGCGGGCAAGGTGCTCTTGCGCGGCGACGAGATCCAGGGCCTATCGCCCGCCGTCGTTTCCCGGCGCGGCATCCGCCGCACCTTCCAGAACGGCGGCTTGTTCGGTGACCTTACAGTCCTCGAGAACGTCCTTTGCGGCCTCCACAGCCGCATCGCCAGTGGCTTCTTCGGACTGCTGCTGGGCGGGCGTTCCGCGGCGCGCGCGGAGAGGGAAGCGGTCGCGAAGGCTCGCGGGCTGCTCGACTTGATGGGGATCCGCGAGCTCGAGAATCGGGTCACGAAGGACCTTTCCGCGGGACAGCAGCGCGTGGTGGAGATCACGCGGGCGCTGTCGACCGACGCCCCGCTGCTGCTGCTCGACGAGCCCGCCGTGGGTCTCACGCCGTCAGTGCGTGACCAGCTCGTCGATGTGGTTCGCCGGCTGGCGGGCGAGCGTGGTATCGGGGTGCTTCTAATCGAGCACTCGATCGACATGGTGATGAAGGCGGCCGACGTCATCGTCGTGCTGAGCGGCGGACAGGCGGTGGCCGAAGGCAAGCCCGACGAGATTCGCAGGAACAAGCAGGTCCTGGATGCCTACCTCGGATATGAATGAGCCGGTCCTGCAGATCCGCGGCCTCGAGGTCGGCTACGGG
This sequence comes from Burkholderiales bacterium, assembly GCA_035651315.1. Lineage (GTDB taxonomy): Bacteria > Pseudomonadota > Gammaproteobacteria > Burkholderiales > Eutrophovitaceae > DASRFY01. The sequence continues at coordinate 13,123 of DASRFY010000009.1, read as the reverse complement.
AAACATCAGATCCTGCGCGGGGTCGACCTGGACGTCTCAGGGCGCGAGGTCGTAGCCGTCCTGGGCGCCAACGGCGTCGGCAAGACCACGCTCCTCAATGCGATCAGCGGTTTCCTGAAGCCGTCCGGCGGCGAGATCATCTTCCGCGGGACGCGGATAACCGGCGCGGCTCCGCACGAGACCTTCCAGCAAGGCATCGTCCAAGTGTCGCAGTCTCGCGATCTTTTCCCGGATATGACGGTGGAGGACAACCTGCGGCTGGGCGGCGCGGGCGCAAGCGAGCCGGGCGACACGGATGCGGACCTGGAGAACGTGTTCGCCTCCTTTCCGCGCTTGCGCGAGCGCCGCCGCCAGCACGCGCGGACGCTTTCCGGCGGAGAGCAGCAGATGGTTGCGATCGGCCGCGCGGTGATGGGTCGGCCGCGGATCCTGATGCTCGACGAGCCCTCCGGCGGGCTGTCGCCGCAGTTGGTGGGCGAGATCGGCGCGATCGGGGAGGGCCTGAAGAAGAACGGCGCGACGATGCTTCTCGTCGAGCAGAACATCGCGCTCGCGCGCCGCCTCGCGGACCGGTTCCTGGTCCTGCGCGACGGCCGCGTCGCAGACACGATCAGCGCGGATGCGTTCGCGAACCCGAACAACGACGCGTTGAAACGCATCTACCTCTGATAACATTAATCGGTCACCCCGTCCGATTATCGGTCAGGGCACCCTAAATGAAATTTACGCAACGAGCCATGAGAGGCCCTTCGACATGACAACCGACGCAACGGTCGGCACCCGCAGAACACGCTGCCCTATAGAGGACGAGGTCGGGGCGACATTTCATCAATGGCTGGGCGATCGCAGCGTCTATTGGAGCAAGGAACGCAATGCCTGGATCGTGACGGGATATGCAGAGTCGGCACGCATCCTCGAGGAGTCCAACACGTTCTGGCGCGACATTCCGCAGCGAGAAGGCGCCTCAGAGTTCTGGGGGCGGCATCTCCTGACCATGGAGGGTCGTGACCACCGCAAGATGCACGCGGTGCACATGCAGCTCACCGGCGAGAAATTCGCCGAGGACATGCGCCCAAGAGCTCAGCAGCTCGCCCGCGAACTGGCCGCGCGGCTCGTCAAGCAGGGGCGCGCCGAGCTCGCCGCGGACTACGTCGACACGATCGTGTTCATGATCGGATCCGATTTCCTGGGCTTCGACGTGAACGACCAGACCCTGATGGAGGTCATGCTGGCGCAGATGAAGATCCGCGCGAAGTGGAAGGAGGCGTTGCATGCCGGATCCGGCATTCCCCTGAATTCGAAGATCGCCCAGGACGGGCAAGCGGCGCTGGCGAAGATGGCGTCGGTGCTGCTGCCGATCATTCGGGACCGCCGCGACAACCCGCGCAACGACCTGCTGAGCCAGATCTGGAAAAAGGGACCGAGCGTCTATGCCGACTGGAACGAGCGCGATGTCCTGAGCACGATCTGGAGCAGCTTTGACAACGAAACCAAGCCGCTCTCGCGGGGGCTCATGTACACGCTGTGCCGCGACCAGCTCCTGCAGGCGCGGCTGCGCAGCAATCCTGCCCTCGTGGCGGGCTTCGTCGAGGAGGGATTGAGGTTCCTCACGCCCTTCCGGACGATCCGGCGGACCGTGAAGCAGGATGTCGAGATCGGCGGCCAGAAGATGAAAGCCGGCGACGGTATCTACGTGATCACGCCGCTGGCAAACCGCGATGAGCAGAAGTGGGCCTGCCCGCATGCTTTCGACGCCGAGCGGGAGCAGACGGCCACGCACCTCGCGTTCGGCTACGGGCCCGGCTACTGCGTGGGCCGATACGTGGGCCGCGTCGAGGCCGAGGAAATCGTCCGCGCGATGCTGGCCGAGGCTTCCAACTTCAGGCTCGATCCGGACGCGACCGTCAAGCCGCAATGGGCCGGCGAGATGTACCACTCGGTGACGCCGGTCCACGCCATCCTGCAGAAATAATCGTGACGTACGTCATCACGGAAAGCTGCGTGGATTGCGTCCACCGCTCCTGCGTCAAGGAGTGCCCGGTGGACTGCATCTACGAAGGGGCGCGATCACTCTACATCCAGCCTGAGGAGTGCATCAACTGCGGCGCCTGCGTGCCCGTGTGCCCTGAGGAGGCGATCTACTTCGAAGAGGACCTCCCCGAGTCGTCGCATCGGCATCTCAAGGATAACGAAGACTTCTTCACGCAGACGCTTCCCGGACGGTCGGAACCGTTGGGCTCGCCCGGCGCCGCCGCGCCGATCGGGCGCCTCGGGGTGGACACACCGCTGGTTGCATCACTTCCCCATCGCGCTACAAACCTGTGCACAGACACGGGTGAATGACGCGGGCGCAAGCCCGAGCAGCGCCCGGGTGGCAGTGGTCGGCGCGGGTCCGGCCGGCCTTTACGCGGTGCAATCCCTCCTGGCGTCCGCGCCGGGAATCGGCGTCGACGTTTTCGATCGGCTCCCGACTCCGTACGGCCTGGTGCGCTACGGAGTAGCCCCGGATAACCAGAAAATCAAATCGGTGACCCGGGTGTTGCGTGCCGCGTTCGACCACGGGAACCAGGTGCGATTTCTCGGCAACGTGCGTTTCGGCACCGACATCAAGCGCGCGGACCTGCTCGAGCATTACGACGCGGTCGTATATGCCACCGGCGCCCAGGGCGAGCGCAGGCTCGGCATACCGGGCGAAGACCTGCCAGGGAGCTGCGGCGCGAAGGACTTCGTCGACTGGTACAGCGGGCATCCCGACGCCGCAGACCGCGACTTCCTCCTGAACGCAACGCAGGTTGCGGTCGTAGGCGCAGGCAACGTCGCGCTCGACGTGGCCCGCATGCTCGTCCGCAGTCCGGGCGAGATCGCCTCGACAGACGTTCCCGACCGCGTGCTCGACGCATTCCGGAAGAGCCGGGTCAGCGACGTCCACTTGATCGCGCGCCGGGGGCCCGTGCAGGCGAAGTTCACGCCGGAAGAGCTGCGCGCGATGAATGACCTCGCCGACGCCGAGGTAGTCGTTCGCCCCGAGGACCTGGTGCTGACCAAGGAGGATGAAATCCGGATCGCCTCGAACCGTAATCTCCGGACGAATGTGTCGATGCTGCGCGAGTGGGCGGAGCGCCAGTTGCGGGGCAAGGCGCGCAGGATTCACATCCGGTTCCTGCAGAGCCCCGTGCGCATCCTAGGCGAGGACACGGTCGAAGGCGTCCTGCTCGAACGCAATGCGCTGCTTGCCGATGGGCGCGTGCGCGGAACCGGGAGCTTCGAGACGCTCGCGCTGGGCATGATCTTCCGCTCGGTCGGCTACCAGGCTTTGCCGCTGCCGGACGTGCCGTTCGATGAGGCCGGGTCGATCATCCCCCACAGCGAAGGTCGCGTCCTGAATGAAAACGGCCGATTGACGGAAGGTGAATACGTGACGGGCTGGGCCAAGCGAGGCCCGTGCGGCGTGATCGGCACAAACAAGAGCGACTCGGCCGAAACCGTTTGCAACCTACTGGCGGATCTCGCGGGCCGAGACTCGTACAACGACACCGAACCCGGGCGGGTCCTGGCCCTGCTGGACAATCGCGGCGTGGACTACACGAATTGGGTGAATTGGCTGCGCTTGGATGATCATGAGATTCAGCTCGGTCGCAGGCAAGGCCGTCCGCGGGTGAAGATCCCAGTGCTGCGCGCAATGCTGGACTTGTCCCGCGGCTGATGAAAACCGAATAATTCGATCCCTCCGGGGGAAGCGTCACGTGTCGGAAACGTCGAAGACTGTCTCGAACGCATTGAGCGTTCTCGGTTGTTTCAGCCGGTCCGAGCCGGTATTCACCGCCTCGGAGCTGACGCGGCGGCTCAAGGTGACGAGGACGAGCGTCATCCGGCTGCTCGCGACGCTGGAGCGCTTTGGCTACATCGAGAGGTGTCCGGACGCGCCCGGCTACCGGATCGGCCTTCGCGCCTTCGAGGTTGGAACGCTGTTCCTGGCGGCGAACCCGTTGTCTTCAGTGCTGGCGCGAGCGCTCGACGAGCTGGTCGAGAAGACGCAATGCACCGCATACCTCGCCGTCCTGGACAAGGACGATGTGGTCATGCTGAATCATCGCGAGGGAACGCTGCCGATCCGCTTCGTCTGGCAGGTGGGCGACCGGCTGCCGCTCAATACGACCGCCATGGGCAAGGCGATGCTCGCGCGCATGTCGAGTGAGCAGATCGACCGCCATCTGGGCCGCGGCAAAACCCTGCGCGGCCTTACCGAAAAATCCATCCGCACGCGCTCACAGTTCGACGTCGAGATTGCGAAGACACGAGAGCGTGGCTGGGGCTTTGCGCGCGAGGAGAGCCACGCGGGATTGACCGCGGTGGGGAGCGCGATACTCGACAAGGCCAACCATCCGATTGCCGCTATCAGTGTGAGTTTCCTCGACCACCCGCCAAATCCGAAGCGTGTGAAGCAGCTTGCTACGGTCGTAATGGCCGTGGCCGATGGGGTTTCGAAGAAGATCGCGGAGTACGGCAACTTCGGCGCGAGTCTCACCCGCCAGCCGCAGGAGGCGGCCGCTCGCAGGGCCTGAAGCTGGCGATCACGCCTCATGGCGCGTTCGTTCCAATGGATGTCGCGCCGGAGCCAAACGCCGCGCGCGGCGGGTGTTTGAATCGTCCTTGCGGCCGCACGCCGTGAACGCCATCGAATGCTCAAAAACCGATATTCCATCTTCAGCCTCGCGCGCAACGCGCTGACGCACCACCAGGGTTGGCAGCAGGCGTGGCGCAGCCCCGAGCCGCGGCGCGAGTACGACGTCGTCATTGTGGGCGGCGGCGGCCATGGGCTCGCGACCGCGTATTACCTCGCGAAGGAGCACGGCATCACCAACGTCGCGGTGCTCGAGAAGGGCTACCTCGGCGGCGGCAACACCGGACGCAACACGACCATCGTCCGCTCGAATTACCTGTGGGACGAGGCCACGCACCTCTATGAGAAGTCCATGAAGCTCTGGGAGGGACTGTCGCAGGACCTCAACTACAACGTCATGTTCAGCCAGCGTGGCGTGCTCAACCTCGGACATACGCTGCAGGACATGCGCGACATTGAGCGGCGCGTCAACGCGAACCGGCTGAACGGCGTGGACGGCGAGGTCCTCACGGCGCGGCAGGTGAAGGAGATGGTGCCGATCATCAACGATTCGCCGAAGGCGCGCTATCCGATCGTCGGCGCGTCGCTGCAGCGCCGGGCGGGCGTGGCGCGCCACGACGCGGTGGCGTGGGGTTACGCGCGCGGCGCCGATGCGCGCGGCGTCGATATCATCCAGAACTGCGAGGTCACCGGCATTCGCCGCGATGGCGGTCGCGTCACCGGCGTCGAGACCGCGCGCGGCGTAATTGGCGCCAAGAAAATCGGCGTGGCGGCGGCCGGCCACTGCAGCGTGCTGGCAGCCATGGCGGGCATCCGCCTGCCGATCGAGAGCCATCCGCTGCAGGCATTGGTGTCCGAGCCGATCAAGCCGGTGCTCGACACCGTCGTCATGTCCAACGCGGTGCACGGCTACATCAGCCAGGCCGACAAGGGCGACCTGGTCATCGGCGCGGGCATCGACGCGTACGTGGGCTACGGCCAGCGCGGCAGCTTTTCCATCATCGAAGGCACGCTCGCCGCGATTCTCGAGCTCTTCCCGATCTTCAGCCGCGTGCGCATGAACCGCCAGTGGGCCGGCATCGTGGACGTCGCGCCCGACGCGTGCCCGATCATCGGGCTCATGCCAGTGAAGGGCCTCTACTTCAACTGTGGCTGGGGGACGGGCGGCTTCAAGGCCACGCCCGGCTCGGGTTGGGTGTTTGCGCACACCATCGCGCACGACCAGCCGCACGAGCTCAATGCCGCGTTTTCGCTCGAGCGCTTCACCACCGGCCACCTCATCGACGAGCACGGCGCGGCTGCCGTGGCGCACTGAAGTGCTGATCATCACCTGTCCCTGGTGCGGTCCCCGCCACCAGACGGAGTTCTCTTACGGCGGCGAGGCGCACATCGTGCGACCGCCGAATCCCGATGCGCTCACCGATGCGCAGTGGGCCGACTACCTCTTCATGCGCAAGAACCCCAAGGGGCGCCATCTCGAGCAGTGGGGCCACACCTACGGCTGCCGGCGCTGGTTCAACGTCGAGCGCGACACCGTCACCTACCGCATCAAGTCGGTCTACAAGCCGGGCGAAAAGCCGCCGGAGACCGAATCGTGAGCCGGCGCACGCCCGCTGGCGGGCGCATCGATCGCTCGCGGGCGATCTCTTTCGTATTCAACGGCCGGCCCTACCAGGGTTTAGCCGGCGACACGCTCGCTTCCGCCTTGCTCGCGAACGGCGTGACGCTGGTCGCGCGCAGCTGGAAGTATCACCGGCCGCGCGGCATCGTCTCGGCGGGTGTCGAGGAGCCGAATGCGATCGTGCAGCTCGAGAGCGGTGCGCACACCGTGCCCAACGCGCGCGCTACCGAGGTGCAACTCTACGACGGGTTAATCGCGCACAGCGTGAACTGCTGGCCGGGGCCGCGGTTCGACTTCATGGCGGCGGCGCGCTTCTTCTCCGGCCTCATGCCCGCCGGCTTCTACTACAAGACGTTCATGTGGCCGAAGAGCTTCTGGATGAAGTACGAGCACTTCATCCGGCGCACTTCGGGCCTGGGCGAGTCGCCCGCGCAGCCGGATGCGGATAGCTACGACAGAACGCACGCGTACTGCGACGTGCTGATCGCCGGCGGCGGGCCCGCTGGACTTTCGGCCGCGGTCGCGGCCTGCCGCGCCGGAGCGCGCGTGATCATCGCCGACGAGCAGATCGAGTTCGGCGGTACGCTGCTCTCGAAGGCAGCCGGGACGTCGACGCGCATCAATCGCGAAACGCCGTCTGCGTGGCTCGCGAAGGCGCTGGAAGAGCTTCACGCCATGCCCAACGTGCGCATGCTCCCGCGCAGCACAGTGTTCGGCTACCACGACGAGAACTACCTCACGATCGTCGAGCGCCGCACCGATCACCTGCCGCCGCGCGATCGCAAGGGCAGCCGCGAGCGCGTCTGGCGCGTACGCGCGAAGCAGGTTGTGCTTGCAACGGGCGCCATGGAGCGGCCGCTCGTGTTCGGCAACAACGACCGCCCGGGCGTGATGCTCGCTTCGGCCGCGCGGACCTACGTCAACCGCTACGGTGTTCAACTGGCCTCCAGCGCGGTCGTGTTCACCAACAACGATGCCGCGTACCGCGTCGCGATCGACCTCGCGCGCGCCGGCATTCGCGTCGCGGCAATCGTCGATTCGCGGACCGCACCGTCCGGAGCGATGCCGCGACAAGTTCGCGACGCCGGCATCGACGTTATCGACAACGCCGTGGTCGTCGATACGCGAGGCGGCCGTGAGCTCGCGAGCGTGACGGTGATGAGGCGTTCGGGTGGGGCGCTGACCGGCCCGGCGAGCGTCATTGATTGCGACCTGCTCGCCGTGTCGGGCGGTTTCAGTCCGGTCGTGCACCTGCACGCGCAATCCGGGGCCCGGTCCCGCTTCGACGATGCGCGCGCGTGCTTCGTGCCCGGCGCCTCGGTGCAGCAGGAGCGCAGTGCCGGCGGCTGCAATGGTGTCTTTACGCTGGTCGCCTGCATGGCAGAGGGCACTGCCGCTGGGGTGGAAGCCGCACGGCTCGCGGGCTTCGACGGTGCGCCCACGGTCGCACCGGAGGTCGTAAGCGACGGTCCGACCGACCTCGCGCTTGAGCCGCTGTGGCTGGTGCCTTCGCCGAAGGGCGAGGGCCGCGGACCCAAGCAGTTCGTGGATTTCCAGAACGACGTCACGGCGGCGGACATCATGCTCGCCGCCCGCGAGGGCTACCGATCGATCGAGCACGTGAAGCGCTACACGGCGCTCGGCTTCGGCACCGACCAGGGCAAGCTCGGCAACATCAACGGCATGGCGATCCTCGCGCGGGCGCTCGGGCAGGATCTCGCCTCCACCGGAACGACGACGTTCCGTCCCAACTACACGCCGGTCACCTTCGGCGCCATCGCGGGCCGCGAGCTGGGCGAGCTCTTCGATCCGATCCGCAAGACCGCGCTGCACGAGTGGCACGTCGAGCACGGCGCGGAGTTCGAGAACGTCGGGCAGTGGAAGCGCCCGTGGTATTTCCCCAAGCTGGGCGAGACGATGCACCAGGCGGTGCGCCGCGAATGCATCGCCGCGCGCAACGGCGTGGCGATGATGGATGCGTCCACCCTTGGCAAGATCGACATCAAAGGACCCGATGCGGCGAAGTTCCTGAACCTCGTCTACACGAATGCGTGGCTCAAGCTGGCCGTGGGCCGCTGCCGTTACGGCCTGATGCTCGACGAGAACGGCATGGTGATGGACGACGGCGTGACCACGCGGCTTGGCGAACACCATTTCCTGATGACGACAACCACGGGCGGCGCAGCTCGCGTCACGGCGTGGCTGGAGAGGTGGCTGCAGACCGAGTGGCCGCATCTCAAGGTTTTTCTCACCTCGGTGACGGACCATTGGGTCACCGCGGCCGTCGTGGGACCGAAGTGCCGCGCGGTGCTGAAGGCCGTCTGCAATGACATCGATTTCTCGCCGCCAGCGTTTCCGTTCATGTCGTACCGCGCCGGAACCGTCGCGGGTGTGGCCGCGCGCGTAATGCGCATCAGCTTCTCGGGTGAACTCGCCTACGAGGTGAACGTGCCGGCGAACATGGCGCGCCACGTATGGGAGGCGCTGATGGCCGCGGGCGCGCCGTACGAAATCACGCCGTACGGCACCGAGACGATGCACGTGTTGCGCGCGGAGAAGGGTTACATCATCGTGGGGCAGGACACCGACGGTTCGGTCACGCCGATCGATCTCGGCATGGACTGGATCGTCTCCAAGGACAAGGACTTCATCGGGCGGCGCTCGCTTTTCCGCTCCGATACCGCGCGCAACGACCGCAAGCAGCTCGTAGGTCTCCTCACTGACGAGCCGAACGTGGTGCTGCCCGAGGGCGCGCAGCTGGTGACCGATCCCAAGGCACCGATTCCGGTGCCGATGGTGGGCCATGTGACTTCGAGCTACGACAGTGCCGCGCTTGGGCGGTCCATCGCGCTCGCGCTCGTGAAGGGCGGTGCCTCGCGCATGGGCGAAGTGCTGCATGCGCCGCTCGCCGACGGGCGCGTGATCCGCGCGCGCGTCGCGAGTGCCGTTTTCGTCGATCCGGAAGGAGCGCGCCAGAATGCCTGACGAAATCCGCCTCGAAAGCCCGCTGGTTCGCCGGCGGCTAAAAGGCGCGGGCGAGAGCGGCGCTGGCATCGTCGCCACCGAGCGGCCGTTCCTCGGCCACATCAACTTACGCGGCGAGCCGGCCGATGCCCGCTTCGCCTCAGCGGTCGAGCGCGTGCTCGGGGTCGCGTTACCCATGACCCCCAATACGGTCGCCATAGGCCGCGACGGCGTGGTCTATTGGCTCGGCCCGGACGAGTGGCTGCTGGTGACGCCCGGCGAGCGCGAGGGCCCGATCGCTTCGACGCTCCGGGACGCGTTGGGCGATGTCTTCTCTTCCGTGACGGAGATCGGCAGTGGCCAGACGTTGATCGTGCTGCAAGGCCCGATGGTCCGCGACCTGCTGGCGAAGGAATGCCCGTTCGACCTCAGCGCGCCGTCGTTCGCACTCGGCACCTGCGCGCAGACGCGCCTAGCGAAGGCCGCGGTGCTGCTCCGACCGCTCGAAGACGGCGCGATCGAGCTCATCGTCCGCCGCAGCTTCGCCGATTACCTCTGGACCTGGCTCGCCGACGCTACCGCAGAATAATTGGGTCCAGAACGTCATGAGCGCAGAGCTGCGCGATCGCGCGGCCGAGGACACGCTCGCTGCGAATCCGCTGGCCGGCGTGCGCGCGCTTGCAGCGCCCGGTAGGTGCGCTCCCATTCGTCACCGTGCGGCGACACCAGCGCGAGCTGCCGTATAAAGAGCCGCAGCTCGTCGACCTGGCGGCAGGCTTCGTCATCGTCCGCGACGGAGACGACGACTACCTCGCGGTCCTGGCAGACGCCGACGCACGGAGCGTCGCTCTCCAGCCGGCCGCAACCGATGCATTGCCAGACAGTGGTGCGCTCTGCATTGCGCTTCTTCATGTACGCTAGGCTTATATCGCTGGGCACCTCCTAAAGTCCTTCTCGTGGCAACGATCCCGATCCATGAACCTGTCGCGCGTGAGCGCGCGCATACCTCGGCATTCTTTTCGGCTGGCTTCCGGCCGTTCTTCCTATTAGGTGCGGCCTGGGCAGCGATCGCCGTGCCGCTCTGGCTCGCGGCCTATGTTCACGGCTATGCGCTGCCCGGCGCGCTGCCGGCGATGGTGTGGCATGCGCACGAAATGATCTACGGCTACTCGATCGCCGCCGTCACCGGCTTCCTGTTGACGGCAATCCCCAACTGGACCGGTCGCCTGCCGAGCCGCGGCGTGCCGCTCGGCGCGCTCGTCGCCCTGTGGCTCGCGGGCCGCGTCGCGCTTCTCGCCTCTGCCGCGATCGGTCCGATCGCCGCGGCGGCGATCGACCTGGCGTTTGCCGTCGTCCTCATCGCTGCGGTGGCAAGGGAAGTCACCGCGGCCAAGAACTACCACAACCTGCCGGTGCTTGGCGTGCTGGTGCTGCTCCTGGCAGGCAACGCGCTGGTGCATCTGCACGCGCTCGACATCGCCTACACCGCCGCGCTCGGCAACCGCGTCGGCGTCGCCACGCTGATCGCGCTCATCTCGCTGATCGGCGGGCGCATCGTGCCGAGCTTCACCCGCAACTGGCTCGCCAAGCGCCGGCCGGACGTGGCCGCGCCGGCGCCGCATGACCGCGTCGATACGGTGTGCCTGCTCATCGTGGTCGTCGGACTGGTCGCCTGGGTCGCCGCTCCCGCTGCAGAGCTCGCCAGCGCGCTCGCAATCGCGGCCGGCATCGCCGCCGCCGTGCGGCTGTCACGCTGGCGTGGATTCCGGACCGTGCGCGAGCCGCTACTTTTCGTGCTGCACATAGGGTATGGATGGGTGCCCATCGGCCTGGTACTCGCGGGAGTCAACGGTTTCGTCGCCTGGGCGCCGCCGGGAGCACCGTTGCACGCGTTGACGGTCGGCGCGATTGGCACCATGACGCTCGCGGTGATGACCCGGGCGTCGCTCGGCCACACCGGCCGAGAGCTGCGCGCGGGTCCCGGCACGGTGGCGATCTATGTTCTCGTAACGCTCGCCGCAATAATGCGCGTCGCCGCGCCGGTCGCCGGCGGCGCGATGGCGGAAGTCACCGCCTTGGCCGGCCTAGCCTGGAGCGCAGCCTTCGGCCTGTTCGGAATCCTTTATGCGCCGCTGCTTATGCGCTCGAGATGATTGACTAAATCGGGGAAGAAGAATGAAAACCAGCGGCGCTGACGCGCGGCTCCAGCACGCTGACGACAAGACTGTGCTGAAAATGTGCTGTTCGCATGATTTGCTCAGAGTAGAGAAGAAGCGGGGTAAGTGGTTGGCTGGCGCTGCGAGTCCCTGAAAGATTAACCACTTACCGTTTATACTCTCCGCCTGTCACGCCGGGGGTCGCGGGTTCGAGTCCCGTCCGCTCCGCCAAACCTCAATCAGCGCAGCGATCAAACGTCGCAGAGGTCGCTGATCACCACTTTTCCGGTCCCGAGCAAGGTCGAAGGCGCGACCATCATGCGATTAAGCGTGCGCTCTACGACCGGGCCAGTGCCTCACGAGCGGCGTTCATGTCTTCGGCCGTGCGCCAAAGGGTAACGGTCAGGTACCGTCCGGCACCGGCGTCAGCAACCACGGTGCCAATGTAGCCCTGACGGCGAGCGTGAAGAGCGGGGTGCGCAGCGGCACGTCGGCGAGGTGCCAGGCGGCACGGAATCCAGACCCACGGGATGGCACCTCGAGCGCGCGCCGGGCTGCGCTATGCGCGCCGTCCGCGGCCAGTAGCCACGGTGCGCGGACGCGCGTGCGCTCGCCGGAACGCTCGAGCGTTACGACGAGGCCATTGCCGTCTCGGGTGAGGTCGGTGAGCTTAATCCCGCGTTCGATGCGCCCGCCGGCCGCTTCCAGCGCTTTCGCGAGGAGCGCGTTGCTCGCAGCCTGGGAGAGCAACAGCATGAAGGGAAACTTCGGATGGATGCCGGCAAACGAAAGCGACGCTACGGGCTTGCGCGACTGGTAGAACCGAACTCCGGTGATCGGCTTGCCGAGCTCGAGCATCGCGCGTGCAACGCCGGTTGTCTCGAGAAGCTCGAGCGTGCGCGGATTGACGGCCAGCGCGCGCGATTGGCTCGCTGGCTGACGAGCGGCCTCGACGAGGCGTACGGACTTTCCTCGCCGTGCCAGGAACAGCGCGGCGGCGAGACCGACGGGCCCGGCGCCGGCGATGAGCGGCGGGGTCTCTAGGGGGCGAAAAGGCATCCCCGGCGGGGAGCAAGCGCCATTCCTTAAAGCCTATGGCGCAATCCGGCAGACTTTCGATGATTGTTCAGGAGCGGTTGCTTGAGGCTCGGGCTCCGGCGGCCCCGACAGCACCTACTCTTCGCTCGTTCCCCCGCTCGCGGCTTGCCCAGGCTCTGCGTTTGAGGCCGCATCGGCGTCTGCATTGCGCGCCACGCCGAGCGCTCGGAGCGTGTCGTCATCGAGCGCTCCGCTCACCGGCAGCGTCTGCGCGAGCTGAAACTGCGCCAGCGCGGCCTGTGTTTTCGAGCCGAAGGCGCCGTTGATTGGACCGGCGTCGAAGCCGCGTTCGTGTAATTTCCGCTGCACTTCCTCAATCATTGGCGCATGGGGGCCGGGCGACGCCAGGAGCGGTGCGTTGTCCGGTTGCGCCTCTTCCGGATGCATGTCGCTGAGGGCCGTCCCGCCGTAAGCGGATGTCATCGCAACCAGCACCGCGCTGGCGACCATGTAGGGAATAGGGTTCATGCGACAGGCACCGCAAGTCGCATGCCGCTTAGTGCTTGCACGGGTCCTCGCGCGTTGCGCGTGGCGTGAACCACAGGTAGTCGTAGCTCGCCCCGTCCAGGTATTCCTGTGGCTTCGATCTGCCGGGTTCGACCTCGATGAACGCGATGCTCAGTACGTCACTGCTACTCAGGTAAAGCCGCACGCCGCGATCCC
>DASRFY010000008.1:0-7857 GCA_035651315.1 Burkholderiales bacterium | reverse complement strand
GTCCGACGGCGCGAACAAGCCCTACCGCATGAAGATCCGCGCGCCGGGCTTCGCGCACCTCGCGGCGCTGGACGAGATGTCCCGCGGCCACATGATCGCCGACATGGTGGCCATGATCGGCACGCAGGACATCGTGTTCGGAGAGATCGACCGGTGAACGCACCGATGGTCTTGAGCCCGGAGGCGCTCGCCAGGATCGACAAGGCGATCGCGAAGTATCCGCCGGAGCACCGGGAGTCGGCGGTGATCGCCGCACTCACCGTCGCGCAGGACGAAAAGGGCTGGCTGTCGAAGGAAACCATCGAGTTCGTCGCCGCCTATCTCGGCATGCCGCCGATCGCGGTGTGGGAAGTCGCGACCTTCTACACCATGTACAACCTGGAGCCGGTCGGGCGCCACAAGATCACCATCTGTACCAACCTGCCCTGTGCGCTCGGCGGCGCCGAGGCCGCCGCCGACCACCTCAGGGAAAGGCTCGGCATCGGTTTCGGGGAAACCACGCCCGACGGCGGCTTCACGCTGCGCGAAGGCGAGTGCATGGGCGCTTGCGGCGACGCGCCGGTGTGCCTGCTGAACGACAAGAAGATGTTGTCGTTCATGACGCCGGACAAGCTGGATCGGCTCATCGAGGAGCTGAAGAATAAATGAACGCGCCGCTGCCCCCCTTCGCGCCGGATGCATTCGGCCCCGACGCCATCATGCTGAAGGGGCTGAACGGCCTCGACTGGCGCCTCAAGGACTACGAGTCGCGCGGCGGCTACCGGGCGCTGCGCAAGGTGCTTGCCGAGAAGATTCCGCCGGAGCAGGTGATCGCGGAGGTGAAGAAATCGGCGCTGCGCGGACGCGGCGGCGCGGGTTTCCCGACCGGCCTGAAATGGAGCTTCATGCCGCGCACCTTCCCGGGTCAGAAATACCTGGTGTGCAACTCCGACGAGGGCGAGCCCGGCACGTTCAAGGACCGCGACCTGCTGCGCTACAACCCTCATCTGGTGATCGAGGGCATGGCGATCGCCGCCTACGCGATGGGCATCACCGTGGGGTACAACTACATCCACGGCGAGATCTGGGAGGCCTACGAACGCTTCGAGGAGGCGCTGGCGGAGGCCTATGCCGCCGGCTACCTGGGCAGGAACCTCCTCGGCTCGGACTTCAGCTTCGACCTCCGGGCGCACCACGGCTGGGGCGCGTACATCTGCGGCGAGGAGACCGCGCTGCTCGAGTCTCTCGAGGGCAAGAAGGGTCTGCCGCGCTTCAAACCGCCGTTTCCGGCGAGCTTCGGCCTGTACGGCAAGCCCACCACCATCAACAATACCGAGACCTTCGCGGCGGTGCCCTGGATCATCCTGCACGGCGGCGACGCCTACCTCAATCTGGGCCGGCCGAACAACGGCGGCACCAAGATCTTCTCGGTGACCGGAGACGTGGAGCGGCCCGGCAACTACGAGGTGAAGTTGGGCACCCCGTTCGCGAAGCTGCTGGAAATGGCCGGCGGCATGCGCGGCGGCGGCAGGCTCAAGGCCGTGATCCCGGGCGGCTCCTCGATGCCGGTGCTGCCCGCGGAGATCATGATGCAGACCGACATGGACTACGACTCGCTGGCGAAGGCCGGCTCCGCTCTGGGCTCCGGGGCGGTGATCGTGATGGACGAGTCGCGCTGCATGGTGCGCTGCCTGCTGCGGCTGTCCTATTTCTATTTCGAGGAATCCTGCGGCCAGTGCACGCCCTGCCGCGAAGGCACCGGCTGGCTGTATCGCATGGTCCATCGCGTCGAGCACGGCGAGGGCCGGGCCGACGATCTGGACACGCTCAATTCGGTGGCGGACAACATCCAGGGCCGCACCATCTGCGCGCTGGGCGACGCCGCGGCGATGCCGGTACGCTCCTTCGTCAAGCATTTCCACGACGAATTCCGGCATCACATCGAGCACCGGAAATGCCTGGTCGAGTGAGCGCATGATCCATCTGGAAATCGACGGCAGGCCGGTCGAGGTGCCGGAGAACAGCATGGTGATGGATGCCGCGAACAAGCTCGGCATCTACGTGCCGCATTTCTGCTACCACAGGAAGCTGTCGATCGCGGCCAACTGCCGCATGTGCCTGGTGCAGGTGGAAAAGGCGCCCAAGCCGCTGCCGGCGTGCGCCACGCCGGTCACCGAGGGAATGAAGGTGTGGACGCACTCGGAGTCCGCGGTCAAGGCGCAGAAGGGGGTGATGGAGTTCCTGCTCATCAACCATCCGCTCGACTGCCCGATCTGCGACCAGGGCGGCGAATGCCAGCTGCAGGACCTCGCCGTGGGCTACGGCGCCTCGAACTCGCGCTACCACGAGCCGAAGCGCGTCGTCCCGCACAAGGATCTCGGGCCGCTCGTCTCGGCCGAGGAGATGACCCGCTGCATCCACTGCACGCGCTGCGTGCGCTTCGGCCAGGAGATCGCCGGGATCATGGAGCTGGGTATGACCGGGCGCGGGGAGCACGCCGAGATCGTGGCCTTTGTCGATCGCACGGTGGACTCCGAGCTCTCGGGCAACATGATCGACGTGTGCCCGGTGGGCGCGCTCACCTCGAAGCCGTTCCGCTACCGCGCGCGCACCTGGGAGCTGGCGCGCCGCCGTTCCGTGAGCCCGCATGACGGGCTCGGGTCGGGTCTCGTCGTTCAGGTCGCCGGCAACCGCGTGATGCGCGTGCTGCCTCTGGAGAACGAGGAGATCAACGAGTGCTGGCTGTCGGACCGCGACCGCTTCTCCTACGAAGGCCTGAATTCCGCGCAGCGGCTGACGGTGCCGATGGTCAGGCGCGACGGCGCCTGGGAAGAAGTGGAGTGGCCGGTCGCGCTGGAGCAGGCGGCAAAAGCGCTCGCGCAGGTGCGGCAGACGCACGGCGCGGAGGCGATCGGCGCGCTCGCCGCACCCTGGGCCACGCTCGAGGAACTGTACCTGCTCGGCAAGCTCGCGCGCGGCATCGGCAGCCGAAACGTCGACTTCCGGCTGCGGCAGATGGATTTCTCCGCCGACGGCCGCGCGGCGGGCGTGCCCTGGCTGGGCATGAAGGTGGCGGAATTGCCGGCGCTGGATCGCGTGCTGGTGGTCGGCTCGGCGCTGCGCAAGGAACATCCGCTGCTGGCGCATCGCATCCGCGCGGCGGTCAAGCGCGGCGCGCAGCTCTCGGTGGTGAACCCGGTCGACGACGATCTGCTGACCCGCGTACACGCCAAGCTCGTCGCCGCGCCGAGCGCGCTGCCCGCCGCGCTGGGCGAAGTGCTCAAGGCGGCGGCGCAAAGCAAGGGCGCGCCGGTTCCGCAGGCTGTCGCCTCGCTCGCGGCTACCGATGCCGCGATGCGCATCGCCGAAAGCCTGCTGTCCGGTCAGCGGTGCGCGATCCTGCTCGGCAACCTAGCCGAGCATCATCCGGCGCGGGCACGGCTGCAGATGCTTGCGCAGGCGCTCGCGGAGCTTGCCGGCGCGCATTTCGGCTTCCTCGGCGAATCCGCGAACAGCGTAGGCGGCTATCTCGCCGGCGCGACGCCCGGTCCCGGCGGGCTCGACGCCCACGCCATGCTGGAGACGCCGCGCAAGGCGTATCTGCTGCTGCACGCCGAGGCCGAGCTGGATACCGCCGATCCGCGCCTGGCGCGCGCGGCGATGAGCGCCGCGGAGTGCGTCGTCGCGCTGTCGGCCTACAAGCACCGCGCGCTGGAATACGCGCAGGTGCTGCTGCCGGTGGCACCCTTCACCGAGACCGCCGGCTCTTTCGTCAACACCGAAGGCCGCCTGCAGAGCTTCCATGCCGTCGTGGCCGCGCTCGCCGAGACGCGACCGGCGTGGAAGGTGCTGCGGGTGCTGGGCAATCTGCTCGGCGTGCCGGGATTCGACTACGACAGCGTCGAAACGGTGCGCGAGGAACTGCTGCGCGAGGCCGGCGAAATCCCGGCGCGGCTCGACAATCGCCTCCGCGTCGAACCGACCGATCTCGGCGCCGACCGCTCCGCGGCGGTCGAGCGGATCGGCGAAGTGCCGATCTACCACGTCGACGGCATCGTCAGGCGCGCGCCATCGTTGCAGCGCACGCGCGACGCGCAGATCGCCGTTTCGCTGCCCGGGACCCTCGTCGAAAGGCTGGGTCTTGCACCGGGCGACCGCGTGCGCGTGAGCCAGAGCGGCGGCGAAGCGGTGCTGCCCTTCGTGCGCGACGATCGGCTGCCGCCGAACTGCGCGCGCGTGCCGGCGGGCTGTCCGGAAACGCAGGCGCTCGGCGCCGTGTTCGGCGAAGTGACGCTGGAGCGGGTGTCGGTGCAGCAGAGGATGACCGCATAAATGGAGTGGCTGCAGAACCTCATCGGCCCGGCCGCGGCAATCACGGTGTGGACGCTGGCGAAAATCGTCGCCGTCGTCGTGCCCCTCATTCTGTGCGTGGCGTATCTAACGCTCGCCGAGCGCAAGGTGATCGGCTACATGCAGGTGCGCATCGGGCCGAACCGGGTCGGGCCCTGGGGGCTGCTGCAACCCTTTGCCGACGTGCTGAAACTGCTCGTCAAGGAGGTGATTGTCCCCTCCGGCGCCAACAAGTTCCTGTTCATCACCGCGCCGGTGCTCTCGATCATGCCGGCGCTCGCCGCCTGGGCGGTGGTGCCGTTTACCGACGGGGCCGTGCTCGCCGACGTCGACGCCGGCTTGCTGTACGTCATGGCGATCACCTCGATGGGCGTGTACGGCGTCATCGTCGCCGGCTGGGCGTCCAACTCGAAATACGCCTTTCTGGGCGCAATGCGCTCCGCGGCGCAGATCGTGGCCTACGAGATCCCGATGGGCTTCGCGCTGGTGTGCGTGCTGATGATCTCCGGCAGCCTCAACCTCAGCGACATCGTCAAGGCGCAGAGCGGCCGCTGGGGCCTGCTCGGCTGGAACCTGATCCCTCTTTTCCCCATGTTCGTGGTGTATTTCGTCTCGGCGGTAGCGGAAACCAACCGCGCCCCGTTCGACGTGGCCGAGGGGGAGTCCGAGATCGTCGCCGGCTTCCACGTCGAATACTCGGGAACCGCGTTCGCGGTGTTCTTCCTCGCCGAATACGCCAACATGATCCTGGTCTCCGCGCTCGCCTCGATCATGTTTCTCGGCGGCTGGCTCTCGCCGGTGCCCGGCCTGCCGAACGGATTCTTCTGGCTGGCGGCGAAGATCTCCTTCCTGCTGTTCTGTTTCCTCTGGTTCCGCGCCACCTTCCCGCGCTACCGCTACGACCAGATCATGCGGCTCGGCTGGAAGGTGTTCATCCCGGTGACGCTGGTCTGGCTGGTCCTGATCGGGGTGCTGATGCGCACGCCGTGGTGGCCGTGGTGAGGCGGACGCGATGATCGAACGCCTGCGCGAGTTTTTCCGCACCTTCCTGCTGTTCGAGCTGGCGAAGGGGCTGATGCTCACCGGGCGGTATCTGTTCGCCCGCAAGATCACGGTCCAGTTCCCGGAGGAAAAGACGCCGCAGTCGCCGCGCTTCCGCGGGCTGCACGCGCTGCGCCGCTACCCGAACGGGGAGGAGCGCTGCATTGCGTGCAAGCTGTGCGAGGCGGTGTGCCCGGCGCTTGCGATCACCATCGAATCCGAGAAACGCGCTGACGGTACCCGCCGCACCACGCGCTACGACATCGATCTGACGAAGTGCATTTTCTGCGGCTTCTGCGAGGAGTCCTGCCCGGTGGACTCCATCGTCGAGACGCGCATCTTCGAGTACCACGGCGAGAAGCGCGGCGACCTCGTCTACACCAAGGAGATGCTGCTGGCGATCGGCGACCGTTACGAGGAGGAGATCGCGAACGACCGGGCGGAGGATGCGAAATATCGGTGAGGCCTGAGGGGTGAGGCGTGAGGGGTGACGAGTGAGGGGGTATCCCTTCAATCGTCAATCCTTACCAAGAACAACATGGACTTCCAGGCAGGGACGTTCTATTTCTTCGCGGCGATGCTGGTGTTCGCGGCGCTGCGCGTGATCACCGCGCGCAACCCGGTGCACTCGGCGCTGTTCCTCGTGCTCGCCTTCTTCACCGCCGCCGGTCTGTGGATGCTGCTCGAGGCGGAGTTTCTCGCCATCGTGCTGGTGCTGGTCTACGTCGGCGCAGTGATGGTGTTGTTCCTGTTCGTGGTGATGATGCTCGACATCAACCTCGATCGGCTGCGGGAGGGCTACTGGGATTACCTGGTCCCGGCGCTGGTCGTGGCCGGCGTCATGGTGGCCGAAATGGTCATCGTTCTCGGCGGCCGCTACTTCGGGCTGGAGGGCACGCCGCATCCGGCGCCGCCCGGGCCCGGCTACAGCAACACCAAGGCGTTGGGGCGCATCCTCTACACCGACTACGTGTATCCGTTCGAGATCGCGGCGGTGATCCTGCTGGTCGCGATCGTCGCCGCCATCGCGCTCACGCTGCGCCGCCGGAAGGACAGCAAATACGTAGACCCCGCCAGCCAGGTGAAAGTGCGCCGCGCGGACCGCGTGCGCATCGTTTCGATGCCGGCGGAGAAGGGCGGAGGCCGGAATACGGGCGCCGAGGTCCGGGAGTGAGACCCGTTTGCGCATTCGCGGCGCGCCGCGTTTTCCGGTCCCCGGCTCCGCGCCTTCGGCCCTGTCGAGGTGCCCGATGATCTCGCTTTCCCACTACCTCATCCTGGGCGCCGTGCTGTTCGCCATCAGCATCATCGGCATCTTTCTCAACCGCAAGAACGTCATCATCCTGCTGATGGCGATCGAACTGATGCTGCTCGCGGTGAACATCAATTTCATCGCCTTCTCGCACTTTCTCGGCGATACCGCGGGCCAGGTGTTCGTCTTCTTCATCCTGACGGTGGCGGCGGCGGAATCCGCCATCGGTCTCGCGATCCTCGTGGTGCTGTTCCGCAACGTGCAGACCATCAACGTCGACGATCTGGACCAATTGAAGGGCTAGTGACAAGGGACGGGCGACTCGTGACCGGCAAAACCAGGAAAGCGGTACCAAGCGGCGCGCGCCGCGAAATCGCATGAAGACCCTCTATCTCCTCGTCCCGCTGGCGCCGCTTGCCGGCTCCATCGTCGCCGGACTGTTCGGCCGGCAGATCGGGCGCCGCGGCGCGCACTGGGTCACGATCCTCGGCATGGTCGTGTCCACCGCCGCCGCGGCGCTGGTGTTTCAGGACGCGCTCGCCGGCAATACCTTCAACGGCGCGGTCTATACCTGGGCGACGAGCGACGGAGTGTCCTTCGATGTCGGCTTCCTGATCGACCGCCTGTCGGCGACCATGATGCTGGTGGTCGACGTCGTGTCGCTCCTGGTGCACATCTACACCATCGGCTACATGGCGGACGATCCCGGCTATCAGCGTTTTTTCAGCTACATCTCGCTGTTCACCTTCTCGATGCTGATGCTGGTGATGAGCAACAACTTCCTGCAGCTGTTCTTCGGCTGGGAGGCGGTGGGCCTGGTGTCGTATCTGCTGATCGGGTTCTGGTATACGCGGCCGACCGCGATCTATGCCGGCCTGAAGGCCTTCCTCGTCAACCGTGTGGGCGATTTCGGTTTCCTGCTCGGCGTCGCGCTGGTGCTCTCGCACTTCGGCACCCTCGATTACGCAGCCGTGTTCGGCGCCGCGCCGGCCAAGGTCGGCGAGACGGTGGGAACGGCGGGACTGAGCTGGCCGCTCGTCACCGCGATCTGCATCTGCCTTTTCATCGGAGCGATGGGCAAGTCGGCGCAGTTCCCGCTGCACGTCTGGCTGCCCGACTCGATGGAAGGCCCGACGCCGATCTCCGCGCTGATCCACGCCGCGACCATGGTGACCGCCGGCATCTTCATGGTGGCGCGCATGTCGCCGCTGTACGAGCTGTCCGAGACCGCGCTG
>DASRFY010000007.1:0-10695 GCA_035651315.1 Burkholderiales bacterium | reverse complement strand
CCCCATCCCGGCGGCGCAGACCTTGAAGAACTGGCGCCGGGTGAGCTTGACGTCCATGTTGTTGCCTCCTCCGCACTTCTCGTTAAGATCGCACCCGCAATTAATATAAACTTCCGCCGATCCGTTGGCGAAAGTTTTTTCGGGCCGCTGCCTGCGGCCTCCCACCGCCTGCTGCCTTTTTCCGTTTACTGAAGACCGATCGTGAAGGTGTTCGGATTCGCGGCCTATTCCGGCAGCGGCAAGACCACACTGCTGGAAAGCCTGATACCGGAGTTCGTCTCCAGAGGCCTGAGAGTGTCCGTCATCAAGCATGCCCACCATGCCTTTGATATCGACACCCCGGGCAAGGATTCGTACCGCCACCGGCAGGCAGGGGCGACCGAGGTGCTGGTGGCTTCGAGCGTGCGCTGGGCGCTGATGCACGAGCTGCGGGACCAGCCGGAGCAGGAACTGCCGCAATTGCTGGAAAGACTATCTCCCTGCGATCTGGTGCTGGTGGAAGGATTCAAGCGGCAAGCGATACCGAAACTCGAAATCCACCGCAAGGCCGCGAATACCCCGCTGCTGTTCCCCGACGATCCGGCCATCGTCGCGATCGCCACCGACAGCGAGGTGCAGACCCGGCTGCCGCGCTTCGGCCTTGGCGACTACCGCGCCATCGCCGACTTCATCGCCGCCCACGTCGGGCTGCGCTGAGACGCCCGGCGCGGTGCTGGGGCTAGAATAGCGGCCATGAAACCCCGGGACACCCACACCGCCGTCGTCCGCGTCCTCTACCTCGCAAGGCTGCGCGAAGAACTGGGCCGCGCGGACGAAGAGCTGGTCCTGCCGGAGGGCGTGAAAGACGTCGCCGGCCTGGCGGCGTTTCTGCGCCGCCGCGGCGGTACCTGGTCCGAGGCGCTGGCGCCCGGCAGAGCGGTGCGCGTCGCGGTCAACCAGGACATGGCGCGGTCTTCGACGCCGATCCGGGAAGGCGACGAGGTGGCTTTCTTTCCGCCGGTGACGGGGGGTTAGCGGGATGGCGGTCCGGGTGCAAACCGAGGACTTCGACGCCGGGCGCGAAATCGAGCGCCTGCGCCACGGCAATCCCAAGGTCGGCGCGGTCGCGAGCTTCGTCGGCGTGGTGCGCGACCTGAACGAAGGCGACGCAGTGTCCGAGCTGACCCTGGAGCACTATCCCGGAATGACGGAGAAGGCGCTGGAGGAAATCGTCGCCGAGGCACGGTCGCGCTGGGATATCTACGATGCGCTGGTGATCCACCGCGTGGGCACGATGAAGCCCGCCGACCAGATCGTGCTCGTCGTCGTGACCAGCGCGCACCGCGGCGAAGCCTTCCGGGCCTGCGAGTTCCTGATGGACTATCTGAAGACCCGCGCGCCGTTCTGGAAGAAGGAACGCACCGGCGCGGGCAGCCGCTGGGTGGAGGCCAGGGCCAGCGACGAGGCCGCGGCCGACAGGTGGTCGTGATGCCGGGCCCGAGGCACAGGCGGACGGCGCAACGCGCACGCGCATCGGCGCTGCAGCCGCAGCTTCGCATCAGCTTCAAGAAATCGATCGCCATGGGGCCGGGAAAAGCCGACCTCCTGGACGCGATCGACGCGACCGGCTCGATTTCCGCCGCCGCGCGCAAGCTGGGCATGTCGTATCGGCGCGCCTGGCTGCTCGTCGACACCATGAACGAGTGCTTCAAGGCCGCCGTGGTGGAGACGCTGACCGGCGGCGCGCAGGGCGGGGGCGCGAGGGTGACCGACTTCGGTCACGACATCGTGCGCCGGTACCGGGAAATGTCCAGAAAGGCGGCAGCCAGCGTGGCGCGGGAAATGTCCGAATTCGCGACGCTGATGGTTCGCTGAGTCCCCTCCGCATGCCGATTTTCCGCGGCTTTCCGCAGCCGCCGCTTGACACGGCTACGTTATACACGATTAAATATAACGCAGGCGGATGGCGGGCGTGCTCGCACCCCGGGCGTGCCGGCCGACCTCCCTATCGAGCAGATGGAGCAGCCTCGCGAGAGGCTGCTTTTTTTGTGCGCCGGCCGGTCGCCGGACAGGCCGCTGGTTTTCTTGACGCTGGCCGAGCCCGGGAATAGGCTCGAGCGTTATAAAACGACGTATACGACGAACCCCGGGCCCCATGCCTGTCTCCCAGGACGTCCTGGTTCCCCTGCTGCTCACGCTCAAGGTTGCCGCCTGGGCTACGATCTTCGCGTCCGTGGCCGGCGTGGCGATCGCGTTTGCTCTCGCGAGGCTCGCCTTCCCGGGGCGCGAACTGGTCGACGCGGCGATGACGCTGCCGATGGTCATGCCGCCGACGGTGCTCGGCTATTACCTGCTGGTGCTGATCGGGCGGCGCGGACCGATCGGCGCGTGGCTGGAGTCGAATTTCGGCGTCACGCTGGTATTCAGCTGGCAGGGCGCCGCGATCGCTGCCGCGGTCGTCGCTTTTCCTCTGGTCTACAAGGCGGCCCGCGCCGCGTTCGAAGGCGTGGACCGCCAGTTCGAGCAGGCGGCGCGGGTGCTCGGGAAATCCGAGCCGGAGGTGTTCGTGCGCGTCACGCTGCCGCTGGCGTGGCCTGGGATCCTCGCCGGGATCATGCTCTGCTTCGCCCGCGCGCTGGGAGAGTTCGGCGCGACGCTGATGGTGGCGGGAAGCATTCCCGGACGCACGCAGACGCTGTCCATTGCCGTGTACGAGGCGGTGCAGGCCGGCAAGGACGACGTGGCCGATTTCCTGGTGATCGTCACCTCGGTGGTCTGCGTCGTGATCCTGGTGGCCTCGGGCGAGCTGTTGCGTCCGCGCCGGGTCGCGGCCTGAACGGGCGCCGCGCGTGCGCATCGAGGTCGACATCCGCAAGACGCTGCGCTCAGCGGCGCGCGAGTTCCGGCTCAACGCCCGGTTTTCCTGCGACGACGACATCGGCGTGATTTTCGGCGCCTCCGGCGCCGGCAAGAGCGTCACCCTGCGCGCCGTCGCCGGCCTGGAAACCCCGGAAGAGGGCCGCATCTGCGTCGATGGCAGGGTGCTGTTCGATTCCCGGCGCGGGATCGACGTGCCGGCGCGCGAGCGTTCGGTCGGGTACGTGTTTCAGGATTACGCGCTGTTTCCGCATCTCACGGTCGAGGACAACATCGCCTTCCCGATGCGCAAGTGGTGGCAGCGCAGGCATTCGCCCGCGGTGGCGCGACGGGTCGCGGACCTGGTCGAAATCTTCGAACTGCAAGGCCTGGCGCGCTCCTTTCCCTGGCAGCTCTCCGGCGGGCAACGGCAGCGGGTGGCGCTGGCGCGCGCCTTGATGCGACGGCCGGCACTGCTGCTGCTCGACGAGCCGCTCGCGGCGCTCGACCCGCTGCTGCAGGAGCGCATGCGAGGCGAGCTGCTCAGCACGCAGTGGCTGTTCCAGATCCCGATGCTCGTCATCAGCCACGACCCCGAGGACGTCGCCGCGCTGGCCAGCCACGTGGTGGTATTCGACGCCGGTCAGGTGGTGCGTTCGGTGCGCATCGCCGGTGCGCCCTATCGCGACGGAGAGGGCCGCGCCAATCACGCCGCCATCCGGCGCGTGCTGCTCGATGGGGGCGCGGAAGAGCCGCAGGGCGCTGCGGGCGCCCGCTGGCGCGAAGCCACCTGATGTCTTTGCCCACCGCACGCAGCCGGTTGACTCGGCGCTAATCGCATGGGACTGCTGAAGCGCACCGCGGCGACTTTCGCCTGCAGCCTGCTGCTTTCGCTGCCGGCGCGCGCGCAGGAGCTTTTCGTCTCCGCGGCGGCAAGCCTGACCGACGCATTCACCGACATCGGCAGGGCGTACGAGAAGAGCCGGCCGGGAACCAGGGTCCTGCTCAACTTCGGCGGCTCCGGCCAGTTGCTGCAGCAGATCGCCAAGGGTGCGCCGGTCGATGTCTTCGCCTCCGCCGACGAGGAGACGATGGACAAGGGCGAGCGCGCCGGGTGGATCGTCGCCGATTCGCGGGACGACTTCGCGCGCAACGCGCTGGTGCTGGTGCTGCCGCGCGACTCCCGGCTGACGGTGCGCTCGCTGCGCGACCTCACGCACGGGGAATTCCGGCGCATCGCGATCGGCAACCCGGACAGCGTGCCGGCGGGGCGCTACGGCAAGGCGGTGCTCGCAGCCGCGGGGTTGTGGGAGGCGCTGCAGGCCCGGTTGATCACCACCCAGAACGTGCGCCAGAGCCTCGACTACGTCGCGCGCGGCGAGGTCGACGCCGCCTTCGTGTACCGCACCGACGCCGCGCTCATGCCGGACCGGATTCGCATCGGCCTCGAGGTGGCGAGCCAGGTACCGGTGCGCTACCCGATCGCGGTGGTCGAGGGCAGCCGCAACCCGAAGGTGGCGCGGGATTTCATCGCCTTCGTCCGCTCCGCCGCCGGCCAGGCGATCCTGAAAAAATACGGCTTTGCCGGGCCTTGAGCCCCGGCCCCGTCGGCGTAGTCCGCATTCCGGGAGCGTTTTCGAGTGCACGCATCGCCCGCTTGCGCGTGCGGCACGCTCACCGGGCGGCGAGACGATTCCACACCTGGCGCGCGGTGTCGATCGTCTCGGATGCCGTGAGACCGACGGGGCCGATCCCGCGTGCGACCAGTTCGTCGCCGGCCAGCCCGTGCGCGTGCACGCCGGCGAGCAACGCCGCCTCCGGCGCGGCGCCCTGCGCGAGCAGCGCGCCGAGCATGCCGGCCAGGACATCACCCATGCCCGCCACGGCCATTCCCGGATTTCCCGAAGTGTTCAAATGCCAGCGGCCTTCGGGCGTGACGCAGACGCTGCCCGCGCCCTTGAGGACCGCGAAGGCGCGCGTATCCCGCGCCAGCGCCAGCGCGTTGCGCACCCGGTCGCGCTGGACTTGCGCCGTGGTCGTGCCCAGCAGGCGGGCGGCCTCGGCGGGATGCGGGGTGAGCAGTGCCGGCTGGCGCCGTCGCGCCAGCGCGGCGCGCAGCGCGCGACCGGCGGCGAGGAGGTTCAACGCGTCCGCATCGAGTACCAGCGGCGCGTCGTGAGACAGCGCTTTTTCCAGCGCGTGGCGCGCAGCGTCGGATTGGCCGAGCCCCGGCCCGAGGACGAGGCAGCCGAGGCGCTCCCGGGACAGGATCTCTTCCGCCGGGCGCAGCATCAGATCCGGCTGAAACAGGTCGACCTCCGGCCCCTTGCCGAGCAGGCCGACGAACACCCTGCCTGCGCCGAGCTTGAGCGCCGCACGTCCGGCAAGCAGCGCTGCGCCGACCATGCCCGGGGCGCCGCCGACTACACCGACATCGCCGAACATCCCCTTGTGCGCATTGCGCGAACGGCGCGGCAGCGCGCCGGCGATGATCTCGTCTCCGATCAGCCAGCCGTGGCCATCGGGCAGCGGCTCGTCCTCCAGCCCGAGGCGATCCAGATGCACTTCCCCGGCATGGTCCGGTCCGTCGGCGGTGAACAATCCCGCCTTGAGGCCGAGGAAAGTCAGGGTATGCGCGGCGCGCACCGCCGCGCCGTGCACCCGCCCGGTATCGGCATCGAGTCCGCTCGGCACGTCGATCGCGACGACCTGTTTGCCCGATTCGTTGAGGGCGGCGACCAGGCGGGCATGACGCGCATCGAGGTCGCGCGCAAGCCCGATGCCGAACAAGCCGTCCAGCGCGAGATCCCAGCGGAAGTCCGGCGGCATTTCCCCGGCCAGCGTCCCGCCGGCGTCCCGCCATGCATCGTGCGCCGCGCGCGCGTCAGCCCCGAGCTGGCTTGCATCGCCGGTAAACACCACCCGCACGTCGAACCACCAGCTCTTCAGGTGCCGGGCGGCGATCAGCGCGTCGCCGCCGTTGTTGCCGGGTCCGGCCAGCGCCAGGATGCGGCGCGTCCTGTCGCCGGCAAGACCGCCGGCCAGTTCGGCGACGGCGAGCCCGGCGCGTTCCATGAGCGCAGGCGGCTCGCGGCGCGACATTGCGCCTTGCTCGATGGCGCGGATGTGCTCGGCGAGGAAGACGGGCGCGCTGTTTTGCATCCCAAGTGTCCTGTTTCGTTAATTCGCGGCTGAAAATCCGGCGAAAATCGGCGCCATGCCGTGTTACGAATCCTCGGCGTCCCTGCTACTGCCGAGGACTCGCGCCTTGCCTGGCACCGATTTCGCGGGTTTTTCGAGGGGCGACGCGGTCCCCTGACCTGAAAACCAATCGACTCGTATCCAATGTTCCGGAGTGATCCCACGAATCAACGGAACAGGACACTAGCGGCAGTGTATCGAAAGCCGGCCTTCGGGGCCGCGAGGGTCTTCGCTATAATCCGGTTTTGACCGTCCTGCCAGCTTACATGCCCGAGTTCCTGTCGCTGCGTGCCCGCAACGCGCTCTCGGACTTCCGTCTTCGCAAGCTTCTTTCCTCGCTCAAAAGCACCGCCCCCGCAATCCGCGGCATCTCCGCCGAGTACTGGCACTTCGTTTCTCTCGATGCGCCGCTTTCCGAGCGCGAGCGCGACGCGCTTGCCCGCATGCTGCGCTACGGGCCGGCGGCGCACGCGGTCGACGCCCGCGGCGAGCTGCTGCTCGTCGTGCCGCGGCTGGGCACAATCTCGCCCTGGTCTTCGAAGGCGACCGACATCGCGCACTCCTGCGGCCTGCGGCAGGTGGCGAGGATTGAGCGCGGGGTGGCGTATTACGTGCGCAAGGCGGACGCCGGGCCGCTCACCGGCCGGGAGCGCGAAGCGCTGCTGCCGCGCATCCACGACCGCATGACCGAGACGGTGCTGTTCTCGATCGAGGAGGGCAAGCGGCTGTTCGAGCGCTTCGAGCCCAGGCCGCTGGCCACGGTCGACCTCCTAGGGGGCGGCCGCGCGGCGCTCGAGCGCGCCAACCGCGACATGGGACTCGCGCTTTCCGACGACGAGATCGTTTATTTGTTCGACAACTTCGAGCGCCTCGGCCGCAATCCGACCGACGTCGAGCTGATGATGTTCGCGCAGGCGAACTCCGAGCACTGCCGGCACAAGATCTTCAACGCCGACTGGGTGATCGACGGCAGGCCGCAGGCGCATTCGCTGTTCGGCATGATCCGCGAAACGCACCGCCTCAATCCGCAGGGAACGGTAGTCGCATACGCCGACAACGCCGCGGTGATGGAGGGCGCGACCGTCGCGCGCTTTCTGCCGGACGACGGCGGGGTCTATCGCTATGTGGAGGAACCGGCCCACATCCTGATGAAGGTCGAGACCCACAATCATCCCACCGCGATCTCGCCCTTTCCGGGCGCGGCGACCGGGTCCGGCGGCGAAATCCGCGACGAGGGTGCGACAGGGCGCGGCGCAAAGCCGAAGGCGGGACTGACGGGGTTCACGGTGTCGCATCTGCGCATTCCCGGCTTCGAGCAGCCGTGGGAAAAGAACGGCATCGGCAAGCCGGACCGCATCGCTTCCGCGCTGTCGATCATGATCGAGGGGCCGATCGGCGCCGCGTCGTTCAACAACGAATTCGGCCGGCCGAACCTGTGCGGCTATTTCCGCACCTTCGAACAGACCGTCGCCGGAACGGTGCGCGGCTATCACAAGCCGATCATGGTCGCGGGCGGGGTGGGCAATGTCGCCGCCGCGCAGTCGCACAAGGCGGAGGTCCGACCCGGCGCCCATATCGTGCAGCTCGGCGGTCCCGGCATGCTGATCGGCATGGGTGGCGGAGCCGCCTCCAGCATGGCGACCGGCGCCAACATCGCGGATCTCGATTTCGACTCCGTGCAGCGCGGCAACGCGGAGATCCAGCGCCGCGCGCAGGAGGTGATCGACCGCTGCGCGGCGATGGGCGAGGCGAACCCGATCCTCTCCATCCATGACGTCGGCGCAGGCGGCCTGTCCAACGCGTTGCCCGAGCTGGTCTACGCAGCCGGCTGCGGCGCCGTCGTGAACCTACGCGACATTCCGTCCGAAGAGCCGGGCATGACGCCGATTCAGGTATGGTGCAACGAAGCGCAGGAGCGCTACGTGCTGGCGATTGCGCCGGAGCGGTTCGCGGCGTTCGAGCGCGTCTGCGAGCGCGAGCGATGCCCGTTCGCGCTGCTGGGCCGCGCCACCGGCGATGGCCTGCTCACGGTAGAAGACCCGCTGTTCGAAAACCGGCCGGTCGACGTCGACCTGCGCCTGATCCTCGGCAGGCCGCCGCGAATGCAGCGCGAAGCGGCGCACGTGCGCAGCATGCCGCCCGCGCTCGCGCTGGCGGAGGTGAATATCGAGGACGCGGTGCGCCGCGTTTTGCGCTTGCCAGCGGTGGCCGACAAGACTTTCCTCGTCTCGATCGGAGACCGCACCGTCGGCGGCCTGTGTGCGCGCGATCCCCTGGTGGGGCCGTGGCAGGTGCCGGTGGCCGACGCGGCGGTCACGCTGATGGGCTTTCGAACCTGTCGCGGCGAAGCCTTCGCCATGGGCGAGCGCACGCCGCTCGCACTGATCGACGCGCCCGCCTCGGGGCGCATGGCGATCGGCGAGGCGATCACCAACATCGCGGCGGCGCGAATCGAGAAGCTCTCCGACGTGAAGCTCTCCGCCAACTGGATGGCCGCGGCCGGCTATCCCGGCGAAGACGCGGCGCTGTACGACACCGTGCGCGCGGTGGCGCTGGAGCTCTGTCCGCGGCTCGGCGTCAGCATACCCGTGGGCAAGGATTCGATGTCCATGCGCACCGCCTGGGAGGAGGGCGGCACGAAAAAGGAAGTGGTGGCGCCGCTGTCGCTCATCGTGTCTGCGTTTGCGCCCTGCCTCGATGCGCGCGCGACGCTCACGCCGCAGCTTGCGGCGGACGAGGATACGCTGCTGCTGCTGGTCGATCTCGGCGGCGGGCGTTGCCGGCTCGGCGGCTCGGCGCTGGCGCAGGTGTACGGGCAACTCGGGAACGAAGCGCCCGACCTGGACGAACCGGGCAAGCTCAAGGCCTTCTTCGAGGTCGTCCAGACGCTCAACGCCGACGGCAGGCTGCTCGCCTATCACGACCGCTCGGATGGCGGGCTTCTGGCGGCGCTCGCCGAGATGATGTTCGCCTCCCACATCGGCGTGACCGTGGACCTGGCAGCGCAGGCGCAGGCCCGCGGCGCGCTCGACGCGCTGTTCAACGAAGAGCTGGGCGCGGTGCTGCAGGTGCGGCGCAGGGATCTCGCGACGGTCAGGACGGCTTTTGCCGCCGCGGGCCTGGGCGCGGAACTCTCCGAGCTCGGCCGTCTGAACCGCGACGGCAGGCTGACGGTGCGCGCCGGCGGCAAGACGATCTTCGAGGAGACCGGGATCGCGCTGCAGCGGGAATGGTCCGCGACGACGTTCCAGATGCAGCGCCTGCGCGACAACCCGGAATGCGCACGCCAGGAGTACGACCGCATCCTGGACGCGAGCGATCCCGGCCTGCACGCGAAGCTGGGCTTCGACCCGGGGCAGGACATCGCGGCGCCTTACATCGGCACCGGCGCACGCCCGCGGGTGGCGATCCTGCGCGAGCAGGGCGTCAACGGGCAGGTGGAGATGGCGGCCGCGTTCGACCGCGCCGGCTTCGAGGCGGCGGACGTGCACATGACCGACATACTTTCCGGACGAGTCGACCTGGCGTCGTTCCGGGGCGTGGTCGCCTGCGGCGGATTCTCCTACGGCGACGTGCTAGGGGCGGGCGAGGGGTGGGCGAAATCGATCCTGTTCAACCGGCGGGCGCGCGAAGTGTTCGAGGCGTTCTTCGGGCGCACCGACACGTTCGCGCTGGGGGTGTGCAACGGCTGCCAGATGATGAGCGTTCTGCACGGAATCATTCCCGGCGCAGAGCACTGGCCGCATTTCGTGCGCAACCGCTCCGAGCAGTTCGAAGCGCGCTTCGTCATGGTGGAAATCGTGGCGAGCCCCTCCCTGTTCTTCGCCGGCATGGAAGGCTCCCGGATGCCGATCGCGACCGCCCACGGAGAGGGCTACGCCGAATTCGCCTCCGCCGCAGCGCGGATGAAGGCCGATGCGCTGGTCACGATGCGGTTCGTCGACAACTACGGCAGGCCCACGGAGCGCTATCCGTTCAACCCCAATGGCTCGCCGGGAGGCGTCACCGGGCTGACCACCCCGGACGGGCGTTTCACGGTCCTGATGCCGCATCCGGAACGGGTGTTCCGCACCGTGCAGCACTCCTGGCATCCGCCGCAATGGGGCGAAGACTCCCCCTGGATGAGGATGTTCCGCAACGCGCGGCGCTGGGTCGGCTAGCCGCCGCTGCATGATCCGCGGGGCGGGGCCGTCGCATGTCATGCGGCCCGACTCGACCGCGACATGCCACCCGCGACGGGCCTGGCGGGAAAGCAAGAAGGGCACGAATGCTCGTGCCCTTCTTTTTTTTTGGCGGCGTTGCGCCGCGGCTCAGTTGGAGGTGACGGCGCCCGTCTTTTCGATCTTGGCCTTCTCGCGCAGCTTGTTCACGAACTCCTCGCGCGCCCGTCCGATCAGGCTTTCGCGGACCTGCTGTTTCACTTTGTCGTACTCCGGAAACGGCACCGGACGCTCGTCGACCACCTGGATGACATGGTAGCCGTACGACGTGTGGACCGGCTCCTTGGTCGTCTCGCCCTTCTTCAGCGTCTTCAGCGCCTCTCCGAACGGGCCGACATAGTGATTCGCCTCGGCCCACTCCAGCTCGCCGCCGTTGTCCTTGGAGCCCGGATCGATCGATTTTTCCTTGGCGAGCGCGGCGAAGTCGGCGCCGTTCTTC
>DASRFY010000006.1:0-7634 GCA_035651315.1 Burkholderiales bacterium | reverse complement strand
GGCGGGGCGTAGTCCGCGCCCCAAAGCAGACGCGAGATGCGAAACGCGAGCGGCCGGTGCGCGGCGATGAAGGCATACGCCCGCTCGCTCCCTCGCGCGAAGCCGGGCAGCCGGCGATAGAGCCAGATCCAGAAGCCCTTGCCTGGCGCGTGACTCAGGACGAGGAAAGAAGCCTCCGCCCCGCTTGCGACGGATCCGTCGGCGGCGATGTACTGCACCGCCTCCCGAAACGCCTGTGGCGGGATCGCGGGATACTCGGCCGCGACATCCTGATACGGCGCGTAGCGGACGCGCTCTTCCGTCAGTGCATGCCAGTACCGCGCCCAGTAGGCGCAAAAGCCGCAGTCGCCGTCGTAAATCAGGACCGGGCGCGAGTCCGATTCTTTCGATGCAAAACCCATCGACGCTCCTGCCGGGCGGCGGCGGAATGCTCCGTCGCAAGTATGGTCTGTCGGGGTGCCGGCGCAACCGTTGCCGGGGAATCGCCGGTCGCTCCTGCGTTACCGGCGTGGCCGGAGCGCGCGGGTACGGCGCGGCGATTTTCGCAACACACCGGCCCCGCCGCTATCCGCATTGACACGCCGTCATGACTGTCACGGCTCTCAGGGTCTTCCCGAGCTTTCTCCGAGGATCATCCCGCCGGCGATGAGGTGCGCCGCGCGCAGCGGCTCCGGCATGCGCCCGTTCCGCACGTGCATTCGCTGCAGGCGCGCAAGCTCCTCGCGGGAAATGCCGCTTCGCTGGACATAGACGCCCTCGATACGCTCCATGGCGCCCGCTTTCTCGATCAATCGCCATTTGCGGGAACCGCCCGGCACATGCCGCAGCAGCGCGTCGCGGATCGCGACGAGATCCGGCCTGCGGCGCGACACGACGACGACGGGCCGAACGAGCGCCTCGTCCATTCGAGCGATATCGACCACGTTGAAACCGGCCAGCGTGATGCCTTGCAGCAGCACCGCGTGCAGTTGGGGATAAAACCGCGACGCCCGAACGCATTCGACGAGGCGTTCGGTGGCGTTCGCACCGTCGCGCCGCACTTTGCAGGAAAGTACCCCGTCCAGACGCGTGCCGGCGAATACCGCCCCGACGACCAGCACGTCCCCGCGGTGCTGCCGCGGGAAAGGTGCGTCGTCGAAACCGACGACGTGCGACCAACGCGGCGTACTCATCGAGATATCCCTCGGTTCGCCGCCTGCCCGGCCGTGGGTGCATCCGCTTGCCGAAGCGCCGAAGACATCGCTTTCTCCTGCCCGGCCGCCGGGCGTCTTTCCGAGGACCCGTGAACCGCTCGCGATGGCTCTTTTTGTGGTAACTATCGCCCGCGTGCGGTGTCCAAAAGGCAAGACCGGTCCCAGCCCAGCTATTATGAAAAAAGTCCTGCAGCAGTTCACGCTCCTCTTGTTATTGCTCCCCTCCTTTGTCTCCCTGGCGCAACCCGACATCGATGCTCAGATGCAGCGCCTGGAAACCGCGCTCGCGGCGGTGCGCCAGGAGCAGCATTCGGTCTACCAGCAATTTCAGATGATCCAGGCGTTGCGTCAATCAGAATTGCAGAACGCCGTGACCATGCCGTCCCCTGCGTACGCCCCGGCAGGCGAGCCACCCAACTACGACGATATGGTGCGTGCCCAGCAGGAATCCCAGAACCGGCTCAGAGATTACTCGGATGAACTGCAGCGCCTGTACGCGCGATACCGGGACCTGGAAGTCCAGTCCAGGCAGTTGGTCGACCAGATGAACGGCCTGGCGCGCGGGCAGTAAAAAGAAGCCGTGATTGGTGACTGGGGAAATCAGGACTCAGGACTTGGGACGAAGGACTGAGTAAAACCCAGGACAGACGACTCGGGACGGGAGACGAAAAAAATGTCCGGTGCTTGTCTCCGCGTGAGTCTTTCCGAGTCCTGAGTCCTTCGTCTTCAGTCCTGCTTCGGTTCGCCGTTCACTGTATTATTTGCCTGCCAACGACAATCATGGACCGGCGCCACTTCCTGCACCTTCTGATCACGGCCGCCGCCTCGAACTGTATGTGCAGCCGCGCACTGGCGTTCGGACTCCCGCGCGCCGCGGCGGTGCCGGGGGGCGTTGCGATCGTGAAGCTCGGTTCGGAAGAATCGCCGCCGCTGGTGCGCCTCAATGGCGAACGGGTGCTGGTCGCGGGCGATGCGTCGGAGTGGCTCGCCGTCGTGGGCATTCCGCTCGAAGCCAAAGCCGGCAGCGCGCTCCCCCTCAACGTCGAGCATGCCGGCGGCAAGATCGATACCATCGCGCTCGCGATCGGCCCCAAGCAGTACGCGACGCAGCGCCTGAGCGTGAAGCCGGGGCAGGTGGAGCTTTCGCCGGCCGATCTCGCCCGGTACGAACGGGAGCGCGCACATCTTCACGACGTGCTCCGAACCTTCACCGACCCGGCTCCCGATTCCTTGCTGCT
Organism: Burkholderiales bacterium; assembly: GCA_035651315.1. Classification (GTDB taxonomy): domain Bacteria; phylum Pseudomonadota; class Gammaproteobacteria; order Burkholderiales; family Eutrophovitaceae; genus DASRFY01. Next base: position 5,203 of record DASRFY010000006.1, on the reverse strand, counting down.
GCAGCCACCCTGCGATGGGCAACGCTCCGACTCGTACGGGCAGCGGCGGATCTTCAATGGCCAGTCGCGCAGCCCGCACAGCGGAATGGACATCGCGGCTCCGGAAGGAACACCGGTCGTTACCGCCGCCGCGGGCGAGGTGATCGACGTCGGCGACTACTTCTTCTCCGGACAGACGGTGATCGTCGACCACCGGGGCGGCTTCCTCACGCTCTACGCGCACCTCAGTGCGGTGGAAACCGCTCCGGGCAACCCGCTTGCCGCGGGCGCGCAGCTCGGGAAGGTCGGCGCTACCGGGCGCGTCACCGGACCGCACCTGCATTTCAGCGTCTACCTCAACGCGGTGGCGGTCGATCCCGCGCTCTTCCTTTCGTGACCGGCTATCCGGCAGGCGGCAGCGGAAACTCCTTCAGGTAGCGCTGGTAATCTTCCTCGACGTCGATCTGCAGCGCCGAGAGCAGCCGCACCACGCCGGTGTAGAACGAGATGGCGAGCATCAGGTCCGCGAGCTGCCCGTTGTCGAGCCCGCCCTTCAGCGCGGCGAAGGTCTCGTCGGAAACCGTCGGCCCGAGCGTCAGCTCGCGGGCCGCCCGCAGCACCGCCTTGGCCAGCGGCTCGAGGCGGGTCGGGCGACCCTCCGTCTCATCCGCGATCGCGCGGATGTCCTCGTCCGACACGCTGAAGTCGCGTCCGATCCTGATGTGATGCGAAAACTCGTACGGCGATCGCGCCGCATAGCCGACCTGGAGGATGGCCAGCTCGCGCAGCCTCGGGTCCAGGCGGCTATGGAAACGAAAGTACCTCACGTGCTGCAGGAAGCTGCGCGTCCCGTCGGGACTGTGCGCGAGCGCCCGGTAGAGGTTGACGTTGCGCGCGAGAAGATCGCGATTCTCCGGGGACAGGTCCGACGGTTCGAGGTAGGGCAGCCGTGCCATGGTTCGATTCCTCCTGGTGGGGGGACGCCGTGCGCGGGGCTACGCGCGCGCCGCTCTGTTGTCCGTCTTCAGACCATCGCGAGCCCGCCGTCGACATGATAGGACTGGCCGGTGATGTAGTCGGAATCCGCGCTGGCCAGGAACACCGCCATCCCGGTCAGATCCTCCGGCGTCTCCGGGCGACCCAGCGGAATACCGCTGATTCGGTCCTGCCACGCGGAGCCGGCCGCGCGCCCGTCGGCCTGCGTCCATTCGCGGTCGATCTGGCGCCACATCGCGGTGTCGACCACGCCGGGACAAATGGCGTTCACGGTCACGTGCGGCGCCAGGCCCATCGCCGCGGATTGGGTGATGCTGATGGCAGCCGCCTTGCTGGCCGCATAGGCCGCGAACATCGGGCGCCCGCTGCGGCCGGCGATCGACGCGACGTTGACGATCTTGCCCCGCGGCCGCCCCTCGCCCATCGGCGCCTGCCGCATCATCTGCCGCGCGCCGGCCTGAAGCGCGAAGAACAGCCCGCGGCTGTTGACGTCGTGCACGAAATCCCAGTCCTCCGGCGTCAGCTCCAGCAGCGGGCGCACGCGCATGACGCCTGCGTTGTTGACCATGACGTCGAGCCGGCCGAAGCGTTCTACGACCCGGCCAACCATCGCCGCGCTCTGCTCCGGCTCGCGCACGTCGGCGCGGAGCGCGTCGCCTGCCGCCCCGAGCGAGCGGATCTCCTCGGCCACGGCCCGCGCGGCGGCCTCGTCGAGGTCGGACACCACGACCGTCGCCCCCTCGCGCGCGTAGCGCAGTGCGATCGCGCGACCGATGCCCCGCCCGGCGCCGGTCACGAGCGCGACGCGACCTTCTAGCGTGCTCATTTGCTTCTCCCTTGCTTCGCCGTCCCGCGCGCGAGCGAGTCATTCAAAAAGGCATGGGGCCGGGTAGAGGCGACTCTCCTCCTGCGGGCGATTCGATCGTGAAGGACTCCCGAGCGCAGGACGATATTAGCGCAGCCGCTTGTCCTTCGCCCCCGGTCTCGCGCCCCGATCTCCGGTTTCTTGCTTCTACCGATCACCAGTCACGAGTCACAGTTTTTTGCCGGTTTCCAATCGCCAGTCACGAATCGCCGTCCTTGTCTCCGACAGACGACGGCGTCTCTGAACTACGACGGAATTGCCTCTTGTGCGAGTAACTGCTCGGGTCTAAAAAGAGAGCGAGGGAGAACGACAGATATGCCGGAGGAACACTACGATGTTTGCAGGGACCCAGGAGGAGTACTACAGGACATTAGACGCAGCCATGCAGCGTGCCAATGACGTTCTCATCCGACACCGCCTGCGTCCGCAAAAATTCCGCGTTCACATTCGGTCGACTGGACTCTCGAGCCCGGCCGAGCTCCACGCGCTGACGATCTCCACTGCGGACGGTTCGTTATGGGTGACGGAGAAAACCTTTCCTTTCCGTTGCCTCGAGGAATTCGATCCGTTCGGTTCCGACGCATTCGCCACGATCGTGGTCGACCGCGCATCGGAGCTCGTTCGGAAGATAAAGGAGCTCGGTCGAAGGCTCTGACGCTTATCCTGCCCTGCCCCGCCGTCTCGATTACCTCCCTTGCCGAGACGGTCGATCGGGCAGGGCATTTTTCTTTCCGATCGCGCTCCGGCGGCCGCTGCCGCTTTCTGTTTTTTCCAATCGCCAATTACCAGTAACCATTCGCAGATCACCGCCTTCGTCACCGTTCACCGTCGTTTCTGCTAGATTGGAGCGCGATCGCTCCACCAGACCACGCCGAGTGCACGATGATCGTCGAACGGATATGGACGGGTAACGCCTACCGCAATTTCAATTATCTGGTCGTTTGCCCGGAGACCGGCGAGGCGCTCGCCATCGACCCGCTGGATCACAAAAAATGCCTCTCCGCCGCCAAGGACAAGGGCTGGGAGATCACCCAGGTGCTCAACACTCACGAGCATGGCGATCATACCGGCGGAAATCGCGCAATGATCGAGGCGACCGGCGCGCGCCTGCTCGCCCATCGCAATGCCGGGAACAGGATTCCGGGAATCGATCGGGGGCTCGCCGCCGGCGACGTGATCAAGGTCGGGCGCAGCGTGGAATTGCTGGCGCTGGACACGCCCGGGCACACGATGAGTCATGTCTGCCTGTTGTCGAAGACCGACACCCCGGCATTGTTTTGCGGCGACACGCTCTTCAACGCGGGCGCCGGCAACTGCCACAACGGAGGCCATCCCGAGCAGCTCTACAACACTTTCGCCGGCCAGCTCGCGAAGCTCCCGGACGCCACTCGGGTCTATCCGGGCCACGATTACATCGGCAACAATCTCCGCTTCACGCTGGATCGGGAGCCCGACAATCGAAAGGCGCGGGCGCTGCTGGCGGAAATATCCGATCAGGACCCCGTCAATGCACCGGTGACGACGCTCGCCCAGGAAAAGGAAATCAACACCTTCTTTCGCCTGCACAGTCCTTCGGTGATCGCCAGACTGCGCGAGGCGTTTCCCGACCTTCCCGACGATCCGGATCCGAAGACGGTGTTTCTCAAGCTCCGCGAGCTTCGCAACCGCTGGTAGACCGAGTCCTGTTCTTCACTCCGCAGGGGTAAGCACGTGAATCGCCCGCGCGGCGATCATGTCTTTCACCTTCGCCGCGTAGGCGGCCATGTGCGGAGCGGCGGCATGCGCCTTCAGCGCGTCCGCATCCGCCCACTTCTCGATGACGAATATCGCGTCCGGCCCGGCCTTGGTCTGGATGGAACCGATCCCGTCGGCGTCCACCGCCGGCCCGTATTCGAGGCAACCCTTTTCGGCACGGACTGCGGGCAGATTGGCTCGGATCGCCTTCAAGATTTCCTCCCGCTTCCCGGGCTTGGCGGTGAGAATCGCGACGACGTGGATCATTTTCACTCCCTGTCGATAAGGCAGCGAGGCGCTGCGAGGGCTGCAAGTATCTTATGAATCGGAAGGCCGCGCACGACTACGCGGCCGGAGACTGCGCGGCGCCCGCATGGTCGGCGGCCCAAACGGACGGCAGGCGCGGCAACTGCGCAAGCCCGTCAACTTCGTCGTCGCCTCATCGTTCGGGCCGTCATCCCGAGCGTGGCCAAGAGGCTGCTCTCGAATTGTCGCGGCCTAGACCGCCGCGAATGCCTCCGGCGTCACGATGCGAAACGGCATCGCCTCCCGCTTTTCCTTCCCCGCGCGCTGCGCGAGTTCCAACAGCGCCCGATCCCTGGTGATGAGAAACGCCGCGCCCGCGGCGAGCGCGGCCTCGAGGAACTTCTGATCGTCTGCGTCGCGGCAAGCCGGCAGACGCGCGCGCTCCGCTTCCGGCATCGACGCGTCGATGCGGCGAGCCAGGCGCCGGCACTCCGCGAGGCAGTCCGCCTGCGCCGCGGCGTCGAGTGCGCAGCGGCCGAGGTCGTATGCCAGCACACGCACCAGCTCCGCTTCGCAGGCCTCGTCGATGCAGATCTCGACACGGTTCGCGGCACGCGCCTCGCGAATCGGGGCGATCGCGGGATCGTCGAACACCAGCCAGTCGAGCCAGACGTTCGTGTCTACGACGACGCGTATCCTGGCGCTCACCGAATCACCCGGACCCTCTGTTTTCCGTGCGCCGTTTACCGGTTTTCTCTCGGTCCCGCGTTCGCAGTCCTGTCTCTTCAGCGCCCGCCGCCCAGCTCGCCGCCCTCGATCAGGCGCGCGAGATCGGCCGCGCCTCCGACGAGCACACCCTTCACGAACACCATGGGAAAGGTGGGCCAGCCGGTCCACATCTTGAGCGCAAGGCGGCGGCGCCACCCGCCGAGGTAGCTGCCGTATTCGAGGTACTTGTACGCGAGCCCGGCGGCGTCGAGGAGTTTTCTCGCCTTCTTCGGAAACGGATTCTGCCGCATGCCCACGACGACGATGTCGTTCGCCGCCACGGCGGCCTGGACTTCCTTCACGATGTCCGATCTGTAGTTCGCGATCTTGTCGCGCACCGCCGGATGGATACGCGCTTCCTCGAGGATGCTGCGGGGCATTCGATCTCCTTTCGAGTCGAGGTGGACGGAGGGCAGGAAGCGCGAGCGGCATGCGTTCGACCGCCGCCGCGCCGGTCGCCGAGATTCTTCTTGATTTTGAAGCGTGGCGGCAATCCAGAAAAGACGCTGGGCTGCGAACCGAGTGCCGCCGGCAACTTGTCAACCGCGACGTTTGCGGCTCGGCACCCCTGCGGACGGCATCGCGAACTGCTGCGCGATGTGATCCACGAACAGC
>DASRFY010000005.1:0-10642 GCA_035651315.1 Burkholderiales bacterium | reverse complement strand
CTTCGGCAGCGTCCACCAGATGATGAAAGCCGCCAGCCCGGCCGCCAGCACGATCTCGAGAATCACCCAGATCATAGGATAGTCGCGAATAGTCATCTTCCCGCTATGCTCCTTCGAGCCTGCATCCTCCGTCAACTCTGCGCGCAGATGCGCCGCGCTTGTGCCGTCGCATCGCTGCTGGCGGCGGCCTGCACGACGATCTCGCCCAAATCTCCCGAGCCAGCGACCGCGCCCGGCGGCACGGCACCGGCGCCGGCGGAGCAGCCGACCCAGGCCGCGCCCGTTCCCGCTCCCGCACCTTCTTTTCCCGCACCGCCCGCCGCACCCCCGGTTCCCGCCGCGGGCAAGCTCGTCGCCGCGCGCTGGGACACTCTGCCCGGTTGGAAGGACGACGACCTGCGCGATGCATGGCCGGCCTTGCTTGCGTCTTGTTTTGCGCTTAAGGGGCGCGCGGACTGGCAGCGGGCCTGCTGGGCGGCGACCGAGGTCACGGCGCACGATGCCGCGACGCTGCGGCGCTATTTCGAGTCGAACTTCCAGCCCTACCTGGTGATGAATGCGAACGGCTCCGAGCAGGGTCTGGTCACCGGCTATTACGAGCCCTTGCTGCACGGCAGCCGCAATCGCACCGAGACGTATCGCTACCCGATCTACGGCGTGCCGGAAGACCTCGTGACGATCGACCTGGGCGACCTGTACCCGGAACTCAAAGGCCAGCGCGTACGCGGCCGCCTCGACGGCAAGCGCGTGGTCCCGTACTACTCGCGCGGCGAGATCGACGGTCCGCAGGCGCCGCTGCGCGGGCGGGAGATCCTGTGGGTCGACGACCCGGTGCAACTCTTTTTCCTCCACATCCAGGGCTCGGGCCGGGTGCGACTGGACACCGGGGAGACCGTGCGCGTCGCGTATGGCGACCACAACGGCCACCCGTTTCGTTCCGTCGGCAGGATGCTGGTCGAACGCGGAGAACTGACGCTCGACAAGGCGTCGATGCAGGGCATCCAGGGGTGGGCGCGTCAGCACCCGGATCGGCTGCCGCAGCTTCTCGCAGAGAACCCCGCCTACGTCTTTTTCCGCGAGCTGCCCGACAACGGCAGCGGCCCCAACGGCACGCTCGGCGCTGCGCTCACCGCCGGCCGCAGCATCGCCGTGGATCCATCCAGCATTCCTCTGGGTGCGCCGGTTTTTCTTGCCACGACCTGGCCGGGTTCCGCCACGCCGCTCAACCGGCTGGTGTTCGCCCAGGACACCGGCGCCGCGATCAAGGGGCCGGTGCGCGCCGACTTCTTCTGGGGATTCGGGGAAGACGCCGGCCAGCTCGCCGGGCGCATGCGGCAACCGGGCCGCATGTGGCTGCTGTATCCGAAACCGGATCGCGCGGGAAATTAGTCTCGGCCGCCGTCCGGGGCGCGGAATTCCAGCTCCAGCATCAGCCGGCTGCGCACTTCCTTGCCGTCCTTGCGGGCCGGCACGAAACGCGCGCCGCGCACCGCCTCGAGGGCCGCCGCGTCGAAGATTTCCGGCGGCTGGGCATCGTGCACCTCGGCGCTGCCGACCGACCCGGTTTCGTCAATCTGCACCAGCAGCCTGACCCAACCTTCGATCGCACTGCGGCCCGCTGCGGCGGGCAAAGCCACCGTCAGCGGCGCGCGCGGCACCGGATACACGTCGAGCTCGCCGGCGGCGTAGTAATGCAGGTCGAGCGCGGGGGACCCCTCCAACGGCGGCGGGGACGGCGTCGTTTCCGTTGCCGGCGCGGCAGGCGCCGGCACAGTGGCGAGAGGCTTGCGGTCCGCGAGTACTGCCGCCACGGCGGATTCCCGCGGCGCCGAGCGCGCGGGCGACGCTTCGCGTCGAGGCGGCTCGATCGCGACAAGCGGCGGTTGGGGCGCAATCAGCCGTGCGTCGATGCGGCCCGCCTCGCGAGGCGGCCCCGGTCGCCAGAGCACGGGCCAGGACGTAAGCGCGAGATGCGCGGCGAGAGACAGCAGCAGGGCAAGCGCGATGCGGCGCGCGGCGGCGGCCGCCAGAGGGTCTCGCCGCGTGATCCTTTCCATTCGCCGCCTCCGATGACGGGGCTCCCGTCATGAGTTTAGGCGGCGCGGTGGTTTGCTGCTACTTGCGTTGCACCTTGGCGAACAGTTCTTCGAGCTGCTCCGCCTTGAGCGCTCCGGGCACGCGGGTGCCGTCGGCGAGGAAGAACGTCGGCGTGCCGCGGATCTTGAACTTGTGCCCCAGCTCTAGGTTCTGCTCGATCGGGTTGTCGCAGGTCGGCGCCGCCGCCGGCTTTATGCCGCGCAACATGTAGTCGTCCCAGGCCTTCGCCCGGTCGGGCGAACACCAGATCGATTTCGCGAGCGGCACCGATTCCGCGGTGATGATCGGGTACAGGAAAACATAGACCGTGACATCGTCGAGCTTGGTCAGCGTCTCCCGGTCGAAGCGGCGGCAATAGGCGCAATTCGGATCGCCGAAGTAGACGAGCTTGCGCGTGCCCTTGCCGATCACCTTGGTGAACGCCTCCTTGAACGGCAGGGTGTCGAAGGAAAAACCGGACTCCTTCAGCGCCGCACGTTCCAGCTCGTCCTTGCGCGCGGCGGTGAGATTGGTCATGGACTTGGTTTCGATCATCTGACCGTCGATCAGGTAATCGAACTTGGGATCCGAGTAATAGATCTCGCCGTCGATCACCAGCTCGTACAGGCCGCTGCCCGGCACTTCGCGGATGCTTTCGACATTGGCTTTGGGATACTTGGATTTGACCGCGGCGCGCAACGAGGCGTCGTCCGCCCGCGCCGGCGCGACGACGAGCAGGATTGCGACCAACGCCGGGACGGAGAATCGACGTAACATGAAAAGGTCCTTATAGAGTCTTCAATCAGGAAAGATGGGCAGTGGTCATTCGACCGCTTCGCCCGCCGCGCGTTTCATCAGGACTCGCTTGATGGGAGACAGGCGATCGGTGATGCGCAGGCCGGTATTGCGCAGCCAGGCGGCGCCGGGCAGGTGCGTTTCGAAAAGCAGATGCAGCCCGTCGGTCACGAGCTGCATCGCCGCGACTTCTTCCGCGCGGCTGCGGCGGTATCGCGCCAGCAAGGCGGACGACCAGACCGGCTCGGCAGGCAGTCGCGAGGCCACCAGGCGCGCGAGCTCCGCCGCGTCCGCGAGCCCCAGGTTCAGTCCCTGTCCGGCAAGCGGGTGCACAGTATGGGCGGCGTCCCCCATCAAGACGAGTCGCGGCGCGACGACCCGGCGCACCCGCATCAGCCGCAGCGGAAAAGCGGCTGCGGGGCCGGCGGCGCGCAGCTCGCCCAAAACGGCGCCGGATGCCGCGGCAACGCGATCGGCCAGGGCGGGGAGGGACAGGGCGACGAGTTCCTCCGCATGCTCCGGCGACGTGGACCAGACCATCGAGACGCGCTCGCCCGGAAGGGGAAGCATAGCGAGCACGCCGTCCGCGCGGAACCACTGATAGGCCACGTTGCGATGCGGCTTCGTTGCCTCGAAATTGGCGACGACCGCGCGCTGCGGATACGGCCGGACTTGCGGCTCGATGCCCGCCAGGGCGCGCAGCCTCGATTCGGCGCCGTCCGCCGCGACGGCAAGGCCCGCGGTCACCTGCGTTGCGTCGTCCAGCACGATGCGAACGCCGTCGTCATCCCAGGTCGCATCCCGGCAACGCCTGTCCGACAAATGCGTCGCCAGCGGGCGCTCGCCGAGCGCGGCGAGCGCGGCGCGCTGCAGGTTCGCATCCTCGACGATGAAAGCAAGCGCCGGCAGCCCGGCGGACAGCGCGTCGAAAGCAAGCCGTGCGCCGCGGTCCCCGAACACGGCCATTTCGTGCACCGGGCACACTCGCTCCGGATCGACCTTCGACCAGATTCCGCAGCGCCGGAGAAAGGACACGCTGCCGGGCCGAATCGCGTACACGCGTTGATCGAACGCCTCATCCGGCATCGCTACGCTCGCGCGCGAGTCGACGAGCACGTTTCCCACCCCTGCATCGGCCAGCGCGCACGCGAGGCTTGCGCCGACCAACCCGGCCCCGACGATGACTACTTCCGTTTCCATGATTGCGCCAGTCTACATGTTAGCGAAGGTCCTGTTTCCGCTGGAATTTTGAGTTGACAATCCAAGGGTCGCGTCGGTAACCTTCCGCTCCCTGTCGAAACCGGCATGTGGCGAATTAGCTCAGCGGTTAGAGCAGCGGAATCATAATCCGTTGGTCCGGGGTTCAAATCCCTGATTCGCCACCATTTCGCTATCGTGATTCCAGGTACTGCCGCGGTTCGAATCGCATCGGCTACGCGCCGCATGGTCCAAGCGGGCATGGCGCGCGCGGCGCGGGCTTCGATCGGTGTGACGCTCTCGATCGGCCTGCTCTTCGCGCTCCCGGCCGGCGCGGAACGCAACTTTCCGCCGAACGCGCAGCGCGGCGAGATCCAGGCGCAGCAATACCCCTATTACCTCATCAGCCAGAAGACCTATCAGATCGCTGCCGGCGGCAGGATCTACAATGAGCAGAATCTGATCGTGATGCCGGCGTCGCTTCCGGCGCAGACGCTGCAGGTGATGTATATGCTCGACTTCATGGGGCAGATCTCCAAGATCTGGCTGCTGACGCCGGAGGAAGCGAAGAAATATCCGAAGCCCAAATTGACCGACCCCACCAGACCGGCGGACGGCTCGCGCGGATGACGAAGAAGCTCTACGTCCGCACCTTCGGATGCCAGATGAACGAGTACGATTCGGCCAGGATGGTCGACGTGCTCGAAACGCGGGAAGGCTTCGTCAGGACGCAGCGCCCGGAAGAGGCCGACGTCATCCTGTTCAACACCTGCTCGGTGCGCGAGAAGGCGCAGGAGAAGGTGTTCAGCGACCTCGGGCGCGTGCGTCACCTCAAGCGCGAAAATCCCGATCTCATCATCGGCGTCGGCGGCTGCGTGGCGAGCCAGGAAGGCGCGGCGATCGTCGAGCGCGCGCCCTTCGTGGACGTGGTGTTCGGCCCGCAGACCCTGCACCGGCTGCCGCAGCTTATCCGCGCGCGCCGCCGCACCGGCCGGCCGCAGGTCGACATTTCCTTCCCGGAAATCGAGAAGTTCGACAATCTCCCGCCGCCGCGCGTCGAAGGCTGCACCGCCTTCGTCTCGATCATGGAGGGGTGCAGCAAGTACTGCAGCTTCTGCGTGGTGCCCTATACCCGCGGCGAAGAGGTCTCGCGTCCGTTCGAGGACGTGCTCACCGACGTCGCCGATCTCGCCGACCGGGGCGTGAAGGAAGTCACCCTGCTCGGCCAGAACGTCAACGCCTATCGCGGGACGACGGGCGACGGCGATAGCGCGGACTTCGCGCTGCTGCTCGAATACGTCGCCGAAGTGCCGGGAATCGAGCGCATCCGTTACACCACTTCGCACCCCAGGGAATTCAGCCAACGCCTGATCGACGTCTATGCGCGCGTTGCGCAACTGGTGAGTCACGTGCATCTGCCGGTGCAGACGGGTTCGGACCGCATTCTCGCGGCGATGAAGCGCGGCTACACCGCGCTCGAGTACAAGGCGATCGTCCGCAGGCTGCGCCGGGTGCGGCCAGGTATCTGCGTGGCTTCCGACTTCATCGTCGGCTTCCCCGGCGAGACCGAGGAGGATTTCGAGCAGACCCTGAAACTCGTCGAGGACGTGGGTTTCGACGCGAGCTTCAGCTTCATGTACAGCCCGCGCCCCGGCACGCCGGCGGCCTCGCTGCCGGGCCAGATCCCGCAGGAAATCAAACAGGCGCGGCTCGCCCGGCTGCAGGGGAAACTGGAAGAGCGGGCGCGGGCGGTAAGCCAGGCGATGGTCGGCACGGTGCAGCGGGTGCTCGTAGAGGGGCCCTCGAAAAAGGATGCGCAGGAACTCACCGGGCGCACGGAGAACAACCGGGCCGTCAATTTCCGTTGCGCGCCGCGCCTGATCGGACAATTGGTGGACGTGCGCGTCACCGAAGCGCTGCCCCATTCCCTGCGCGGCGAAGTCTGCGTACGCGAAGCGGCCAGTTGAATCCGGTCGAACTTTCCTTCGTGCCCGTCGACAACGAGCGCCTCGCCAATCTGTGCGGCGCGCTCGACGAAAACCTCAAGCAGATCGAGGGGGCGCTCGACGTCTCGATCGCCCGCCGCGGCGAGCAGTTCACGCTGAACGGGGGGCCGGAGCAGACCAGGCTCGCAGCCGAGGCGCTGACGCGCTTCTACGATCAGGCGGTAAAACACCTTTCGGTCGAGGACATCCAGCTCGGGCTGATCGAAGTGGCGCGCGGCAGCAGCGCGGCCGTGCCGGTGGCGGACGCGCCGGTGCTGCATACGCGCCGGCGCGACCTGCATGGGCGCACGCCGCGGCAGGTGCAGTACATCCGCCAGATCCAGGAGTACGACGTCACGTTCGGCATCGGCCCCGCCGGCACCGGGAAGACGTATCTCGCGGTAGCCTGCGCTGTGGACGCCTTCGAGCGCGATGCGGTCAAGCGCATCGTGCTGGTTCGACCGGCGGTGGAGGCGGGCGAGCGGCTCGGTTTCCTGCCGGGCGACCTGGCGCAAAAGGTCGACCCCTACCTGCGCCCCCTCGACGACGCGCTCTACGACCTGATGGGCTTCGAGAAAGTCGGCAAGTTGTTCGAGCGCGGCGCGATCGAAATTGCGCCGCTCGCTTACATGCGCGGCCGCACGCTCAACCAGTCGTTCATCATTCTGGACGAGGCGCAGAACACCACGCCGGAACAGATGAAGATGTTCCTGACCCGGATCGGTTTCGGCAGCCGCGCGGTGGTGAACGGCGACGTCACCCAGATCGATCTGCCGAAAGCGCAGAAAAGCGGACTCATCGACGCGGAGGCGGTGCTGCGCGAAGTCAGGGGAATCGCGTTCACGCAATTTCTCGCCGAGGACGTGGTGCGCCACCCGCTGGTGCAGCGCATCGTTCATGCATATGAGCGGCACCAGCAGCGCGAATAGCCGGCGCCCGCGATCGCCCCGGCTCTCGCTCGTCGTTCAGCGCGCGGTCGCGACCGCAGGCCTGCCCTCGCCGCGAAAGCTGCGCAAGTGGGCGCTCGCCGCGCTCGCGGAGGATGTGCGGGTGACGGTGCGGCTGGTCGGCGAAGCAGAAGCACGGGCGCTGAACTTCGCCTATCGCGGCCGCGATCACGCCACCAACGTGCTGACCTTTCCCTATGCCGATATCATTCCCCTGTCGGGCGATATAGTGATCTGCGTTCCGGTGCTTCGACGCGAGGCGCGCGCGCAGGGCAAGACGGTCGAGGCGCATCTCGCGCATCTGCTCGTGCACGGGATGCTGCATCTGCAGGGTTTCGATCACGAACGCGCCCGCGATGCCGAGTTGATGGAGGGCATCGAGGCGGAAATTGTCACCAAGCTGGGGTATGCTGATCCCTACACGAACGGTAAACGGTGAATGGTGAACCGCCGATAAGCAGGCGGTGATCGGACCGCTGGGTCGCTGGTCACCGTTAACTTTTCACCGACCACTGCTTGTCCTCAAGTTATGGACCAACCCAACGACAAACCTTCCTGGCTCGAGCGTCTGGGCGCGCTGCTGATGCGCGAACCGGAAGACCGCGAGCAGCTGATCGAGCTGCTGCAGCGCTCCTTGGAGCGCAACCTGCTCGACTCCGAGGCGCTGTCCATGATCGAGGGCGTGCTGCAGGTCTCCGAGATGCAGGCGCGCGACATCATGGTGCCGCGCGCGCAGATGGACGTGATCGACGTCAACGAGCCGATCGAGAAGATCATCGCGCAGGCGATGGAGACGGCACACTCGCGCTTCCCGGTGATCGGCGAGAACAAGGACGACGTGATCGGCATCCTGCTGGCGAAGGACCTGCTGCGCTATTACCACGACAAGGATTTCAACCTGCGCGACATGCTGCGCCCGTCGGTGTTCATACCGGAATCGAAGCGGCTCAACGTGCTGCTGCGGGACTTCCGCAGCAACCGCAATCACATCGCCATCGTGGTCGACGAGTACGGCGGCGTGGCCGGCCTGGTCACGATCGAGGACGTGCTGGAGCAGATCGTCGGCGACATCGAGGACGAGTACGACTTCGATGAGACCGAGGCGAACATCGTGCGCGACCGGCAGGGACAGTTCCGCGTCAAGGCCCAGACCGAGATCGGCGACTTCAACGAGACCTTCGGCACGGACTTCAGCAACGAGGACTTCGACACCGTCGGCGGGCTCGTGCTGTCGCACCTCGGGCGGCTGCCCAAGCGCGGCGAGCAATTCCGCATCGGCGACCTGAACGTCAAGGTACTGCGCGCCGACAGCCGCCGGCTGCATTCCCTGCTGATCGAGAAGGTGAGAACGGCGAGCGAGGCATAGCGCTCGGCGGAATCCGCGGCGCCAACAACGCCGGCGAAAGCGCAACGATCCATTTTCCTGACCTTCCGGTGTCCTCGGTACTCGCGGTGGTGAAACCGGCGGATTCTCCGCTCGCTCTTCTGGCGGCGCTCGCGCTCGGCGCGGTGTCGGTTCTCGGCTTCGCGCCGTTCTATCTCTATCCCGTTTCCCCGCTCGCGCTCGCCGCCGCCGTCACGCTCTGGCTGTACGCGCCTTCCGCGCGCGCGGCGGTGAAATCCGGTTTTGTTTTCGGCCTCGGTCTCTTTCTCGGCGGCGTGAGCTGGATCTACGTCAGCCTGCACGACTACGGCGGCATGGCGATGCCGCTGGCCGCGGTGGTGGTGCTCGGTTTCTGTGCCGTGCTGGCGCTGTTCCCCGCCCTCGTCGCAGGGCTGCTGCGGCAGGCCGGCGGAAGCGACGCAGTAAAGCTGCTGCTCCTGCTGCCTGCCCTGTGGACGCTCGCGGAATGGGTGCGCGGATGGCTGTTCACCGGCTTTCCCTGGCTCGCCGTCGGCTATTCCCAGGCGCCGGGAAGCCCGCTTGCCGGCTACGCGCCGCTGTTCGGCGTCTACGGCGTGGGCCTCGCCACGGCAACCGTTGCGGGCTGTTGTGCGCTCGCCGGCCTGCACCAGCTCGAACCGGCAGCGGCGGGATGGGCGCGGCGTCTCGGGAGGTTCGTGCTGGGCGTGCCGCTTTGGATCGCCGTCGCGATTCTGGCGGGCGGGCTGGCGGCGTCCGCGCCCGCGTGGACGCAGCCCGCGGATGACGGCCCCACTTCGGTGGCGCTCATCCAGGGGAATATTCCGCAGGAACTGAAATGGCGGCCGGAACGCGCGCGAGACACGCTGCTGTCGTATCTCGAGCTGGTACGCGCGACCGACGCGAAGCTCATTCTGCTGCCGGAGACCGCGTTGCCGATGTTCAACGTCGATCTGCCCGCCGGCTATCTCGACGCGCTCGCCGATCATGCCCGGCGTAACGGCGGCGACCTGCTCACCGGGGTGCCGGAATACGCGGGCCCGGGGCGCTACTTCAACAGCGTGCTGAGCACGGGCATTACCCCGTCGCAGACCTACCGCAAGGTGCACCTGGTTCCCTTCGGCGACTATTTCCCGATGAGCGGGATGCTCGGCTGGGCGATGAAGCTTCTCGACATCCCGATGTCGGACTTTTCGCGCGGCGATCCGGACCAGCCGCCGATCCGCGCGGCCGGCCAGCGCATCGCAGCCAACATCTGCTACGAGGACGTGTTCGGCGAAGAGCTGATCCGCCGGCTTCCCGAGGCGACGCTGCTTGCCAACTTCACCAACGACGCCTGGTGGGGGCGATCGCTGGCCTCGCGCCAGCACCTGCAGATGTCGCAGATGCGCACGCTGGAGACGGGGCGCTACATGCTCCGCACCACCAACACCGGCGTGACCGCGATCATCGACACGCGGGGACGCGTGGTCGAGGCGGCGCCGGAATTTGAAACCGCGGTGGTTTCCGGGGAAGTGCGCGGCTATCTCGGCGCCACGCCGTACGTGCGCTGGGGAAATGCGGCCTTCGTCGTCCTGGCGGCGGTCATGGCGGTCGGCGGCCTACTCCTCGGACGGCGCCGCGCCGGCGAGTGATCTCTGCCACACCCGCACGCCGCGCGCCGCCGCTCCTCTGCGATCTGGAAACCCGGTAGAATCGCGGCCTCTTTTCAGTCCCTGTTTCTTCAGAAGTTTTCGCGATGCGGACGTTCCAGGACCTGATTCTCACGCTGCAGCAATACTGGGGCGATCGCGGCTGCGCGATTCTGCAGCCCTACGACATGGAGGTCGGTGCCGGCACCTTCCATACCGCGACCTTCCTGCGCGCGATCGGTCCGGAACCGTGGAGCGCCGCCTACGTGCAACCGTCGCGCAGACCGAAAGACGGCCGCTACGGAGAAAACCCGAACCGGTTGCAGCACTACTACCAGTTTCAGGTGGTGCTCAAGCCCTCTCCGCGCGACATTCTCGATCTCTATCTCGGCTCGCTGGTAGCGATCGGCATCGATCCCGGGCAGCACGACGTCCGCTTCGTCGAGGACGACTGGGAATCGCCCACGCTCGGCGCGTGGGGCCTGGGCTGGGAGGTGTGGCTGAACGGCATGGAGATTACCCAGTTCACCTATTTCCAGGAGGTCGGCGGGCTGGCCTGCAGGCCGATCACCGGCGAAATCACCTATGGTCTGGAGCGGCTCGCGATGTACCTGCAGGGCAGGGAGAGCGTGTTCGACCTGACCTGGG
>DASRFY010000004.1:0-2002 GCA_035651315.1 Burkholderiales bacterium | reverse complement strand
GTGAACGGACCTTCCTCGCCGCCGGCCGGGTCGCACGCCTCGCGACCGCGGATGCTCGCGGCGTTCCGCACGTGGTGCCGGTCTGTTACGCGGTCGCGGGCGACAGCGCCTACATCACCATCGACGAAAAGCCCAAGCGCGCGGGGCCGCTCAAGCGGGTGCGCAATGTCCTGGAGAACCCGGCGGTCGCGCTGGTGGTGGATCGCTACGACGAGGACTGGTCGCGGCTCGGCTGGGTGATGCTGCGGGGCCGCGCGGAGGTGCTGCCGGCGGGCCAGGAGCACGACGCCGCCCAGAGCCTGCTGCGCTCCCGCTACCCGCAGCTTCAACGCATGCAGATCGGCGGCCTGCCGGTCATCGCTCTGCGCATCGAGACGGCGACGAGCTGGGGTGATCTTCTCGCCGGTCCAGGCACTTGAGCCCTTCGGAGGGCGGCTGCAGCGACCGCAGACGCGCCCGACGAGCGCCCGCCGCGCACCCCCTGCATGACCGCATTGACATAGATCAAAGCGCCGGCGCGCCGCGGTGCGATGAATTTCTCCATCCGGGTGGCAATTTTCCAGGCACATCGTGACCACAGGCCTGCGCAACCAAACGATACTCTTCGTCTACGGAGAGATCGATCGCTTCGTCGTCGAGCTGCACCAGGCGCTCGACGAGGCGGGGGCCGATTCCGTCATTGCGCGAACGCCGGGCGATGCAATCAATGCGCTGGCGCGCTTCGAGTTCGATGGCGCCTTGATCAACTACCTGCAGGAGCACGCCGAGTACCGCGAGCTGGTGCGCGCGCTGGCCGGGCTGCCGACGCTCGTGCTCTGCTCGCCACTGACGCCGCTCTCTGCGCTGACCAGAATGCCGATCCTTTCGAAGCCGGTCGCGCCGGGTGCGGTCCTCACCGCGCTGGCGCGCCTCCTTCACTCCGCGACCGATCCACAGGGCGGCTGACCCGGCACGGGCTGCGGCGGCCGCATCGAGCGACGAAATTGTGCTATGTGTGCTCGCGGAACGAGCATCCCGTCTGCGCCGCCAGGCGCATAGGCTCTCGTAGAGGAGTGCGGGACGATGGCGCACTGCAGGGGAAGGCACAAGGATCGATACGCGTGCAACAGCGTCGTCTATCGCTGCAAGAAGTGCAACGCGGTAGGTTGCGACCAGCGCGAGGCGGCCGAGTGCACCAGTCAGAACTTTCAGCGCGGCAAGTGCAGCAAGTGCGGCGCCACGGACAAGGAACCGGCCTAGCCGTGCCGCCGGTCGAACCGCGACCGCACGCGCTTGCCGGCCTGCGCGGATCACGGTGCGGCTTCGCCTGCCACGCGCCGGCCTGACCTCGCCCCCCCCGCCCGTCCCGTCCCTTCCTTCGCGTCCGAGGCGACAGGCAAACCGGCTGCGTGTTACGCTCATGGCCGAGCATCCGGCACACAATCGCAGGAGAGACGGCATGAAGGTAGGTGCCTATTATTTCCCGACCGACTACGGCATCGACATCGCCGAGCTGGCGCGGGCGCTGGAGGATCGCGGCTTCGAGTCCCTGTTCGTGTGCGAGCACACGCACATCCCCGTCAGCCGGCGCACACCGTTCCCCGGCGGCGGCGAGCTGCCCAAGCGCTACAAGCACACGCACGACCCCTTCGTGGCGCTGTCGTTCGCGGCTGCCGCCACCAGGACCCTCAAGCTCGGCACCGGCATTTGCCTCGTGCCCCAGCGCGACCCGATCGTCACGGCCAAGTCGGTGGCGAGCCTCGACCAGCTCTCCGGCGGGCGCTTCGTCTTCGCCATGGGCGGCGGCTGGAACGTCGACGAGATGGAGAACCACGGCGCCCGCTACGAGACGCGCTTCAAGCTGCTGCGCGAGCGCGTGCTCGCCATGAAGGAGCTGTGGACCAGGGAGGAGGCCTCCTTCCACGGTGAGTTCGTCAACTTCGATCCCGTGTGGATGTATCCCAAGCCCAAGCAGCGTCCGCATCCGCCGCTGCTGCTCGGCGGCGAGAGCGATCACACGTTG
>DASRFY010000003.1:0-4485 GCA_035651315.1 Burkholderiales bacterium | reverse complement strand
AATCCTGATACCGATCGACGGCAAGGCGGTGCTGCGCGACGTGGATGGCACGAGCCTGCTGCGGGTTGTCAATACGCGCGCGCTGATTCTGCTCGACAAGCAGGGCGGGCGCTATTACCTGTACGTGGCCGGGCATTGGATGGGCGCGCAGACGCTGGACGGACCGTGGTCGCCGGTCGCGGCCGCCCCGGCGGAATTGGAGCGGGCCAAGCAGCTCGCCGTGCAGCAGGGGCAGGTGGACCTGCTCGACGAGGAGAAGGGCCAGGCGAATGGCGAGACGCCCGCCATTTATGTGAGCACCCAGCCGAGCGAGCTGGTGCAGACCGACGGCCCGCCGATGTATTCCCCGATTGCTGGCACCCAGCTGCTCTACGTCACCAACACCCCGAACCAGATCTTTTTCGACCTGAACAGCCAGCGTTATTACCTGCTGATCTCGGGCCGCTGGTATCGGGCGCCCGATCTCGGGCACGGGCCGTGGGAGTACGTGGCGGGAAGCAGCTTGCCGCGCGACTTCGCGATGATCCCGCCCGACCATCCGACCGCAGCCGTGCGCGCGTCGGTGCCGGGAACCCCGGACGCGGAGGAGGCGGTGATCGCCAACAGCGTGCCGCAGATCGCGACCGTGCAGCGCGACGCCGCGCATCTCGACGTCAACTACGACGGCCAGCCTTCGTTCCGCCCGATCGAGGGCACGCCGCTGCAGTACGCGGTCAATTCCCGGACGCCGGTGATCCGGGTGCATGCGGATTCGTTCTACGCGCTGGACAACGGCGTCTGGTTCAGCGCCCGCTCCCCCTACGGCCCCTGGTCGGTGGCGACGCATGTTCCGTCGGTGATCTACACCATCCCCTCCAGCTCGCCCCTCTACTACGTCACCTCGGTGCGCATCTACAACGACACCCAGGACACGGTGGACGAGGGCTACACGCCGGGCTACGTCGGCTCGTACGTCTCCAGCGATGACACCGTGGTGTACGGAACCGGCTGGGCCTACCCGGCGTGGGTGGGCACCTACTGGTACGGGCCACCCCTCACCTGGGGCTGGGGATTCAGTTTCGTCTCCACTTGGTGGAACCCGTGGTGGCCCTATTGGGGCGTAGCCTGGGCACCCTATCCCTGCTTCCATCCGTGGTGGGGTCCGTGGCTCGCGGTGGGACCGCACCCGATCTTTTTCGGCGGGCGAACGGTGATCAACAACGTGACCGTGAACAACGGCGGAAACGTCACCAACATCTATCGGCGTTGGGGCCACAAGGTCGTGACGGCGAACTCCTCCATCACGCCGCGCGCGCCGAGCCCGATACAAGGCAGGTTGGCGTTTCCGCCACGGTTTGCGAACACGGCGCCGGGCAGCGGCCACATCGCCGGTCCCGACGGCCGCTGGCAGCACTATTCCTGGCGCAACGACGGCCCCATCGGGCAAGCGCGCAACGAGGGCGGCGGCGCAGGGAAGGCCCCGCCGATCCAAGTCGCGCGTGCGCACCCCGAACGTTGGACGTCGAATCCGGGCGGGGCTGTGCAGCCGCCCGGCCGTCCGATGCCGACCTGGGGCGCTTCGCCCGAAGGACGTCCGGCTTGGCAGCGCCTGCCGCAGAACGATCGCTGGCCGCAGGGCAATCCCGAGAACAGGTGGTTCAACAGGCCGCCGCCCGACCCTCGCTTCACGCCCGGCGCGCCGGTGCAACGCATGAACCCCGACTCACACAACTTCGGCATGCCGCAGCAGCATCAGGCGCAGCGCGCACCGCAGTGGTACGGCATGCGCGAGATGCCGCACCCGGAAGCATCGCGCGGCTTCTTCTCGCAGCCGCACGAAATGCGCGGGCTGGGCGCGACGGGAGGGGGACATTTCGGCGGCTTCGGCAGTCCACGCGGCGGCAGCTTCGGCGGCTGGCATGGCGGCGGCAGAGGCGGCTTCATGAGGGGCGGCGGCGGCTCGCATCGCTGAGCGCTCGGTGCCGGTCAGAACCGAACCGGCTGGTGCCACCAGTGCTCGAAGGGATTCGAATGCAGAATCCCTTCGATCGTCTCGTCCGCGATGCGCGGCAGCGCGGTGCCTTCGACGACCTTGTTGACGCTCTTCAGGCCGGCGATGCTTTCCTCGACGCCGGAGAACGGAAAGTCGGTGCCGAAGAAAATCTTGTCCGCGACGCGGTATTCCTGCGCGCAGGCGAGGATGTTCCAGAACTGCCAGGGGCGGTAGAAAAGCGCCGACACCTCGCAATACAGGTTCGGCTGCTTGCGCACCAGCGCAATGGTCTCCTCGTACCATGGATGCCCCATGTGCGCGAAGATCATCTTCAGCTCCGGATACCGAAGCGCGATCGGCTCGGCATGGATCGCTCGCCCCAGCTCGAGCGGCGCGTTGCGCGCGAACGTCGTCCCCATGTGCATCGTGATGGGCAGGTCGCGCCCCGCGCAGTATTCGTACACCGGCGTGAGCCGCGGGTCCGACAGCGGCACGCCGTTGTAGATCGGGCCGAATTTCACTCCCTTGAGGCCGAGGTCCTCGACCGCGTGGACAAGGAGGTCCATGCAGTCGCTCCGGCGCGGATCGACGTAGGCAAAGCCGATGAATTTGTCCGGGTATTTGGCGACGCAGGCCGCGCAGGTCTCGTCGTCGCTCTCGACGCCTGCGGAATCGCCGTAGCGCAGCGGAAACACGATCGCCTTGTCCACCGCGCGCATCGCCCGATACAGCGTATCGGCGTCCGCTTTGAGCCCCGGCACGCCGTCCGGCCGCACGCGCGCCATCTGGACGGCATACAGCGGCGTCAAGTGCTCGTCGTTCCAGATGTTGACGTGGCAATCTATTATGAGGTCAACGTTCACTTGTTACTCAGACACCGAACAGATTGGCTATCGAGGAAGCCAAGTGCCACGGGATTTGCGCGTAGGCGCACAACCAAAATTGCGCGAGTCAGGCCGTACCATTATCATTTTATGCTGCAGTGCTTGACCAGCAGGCGGGCAATGTACAACGTCATGGCCTCCTTCCTTACTCAGCAACATCGGGGCATCATGGACTGTGACGCCTCCGCCGTTCGGCCACGTGGCAAGGCCGAGCTGGCACCAGATCGCGCAGACAACGCGCCGCATTACCACGACTTCGAGGTACTCGTCGGCGCCGCAAGCCGGGCACGCAATCGGAATCCAGTCTGGTATTCCAGCGCCGTAGCCGTCTATCTACGATTCACTGCCTGGACGTGAAGGGAACGATATGCCGAAACTGCTAAACGGCGTCTTCGACAACCGAGAAACGATGCAACGGGAAGCTTGGAAAGATGGCGAACTCGCGGGTCAATGGCCTTCGACAATGTGTGACGGTGCAATGCAGACACTGATGCCGTGGGAACGCAAGGTGCTTGAAGCGCCGTGGGGATTTTACCCGAGCCCGCCAAGCGCGCCTTTGTAGACCAAGTTCCCCAGTGCTGCGTCGGGGGTCGACGATCACGCCCCCGCCCGCGCCGTTACCGCACGCTCACGCCGACGTAAAACAAAGGGCACCCCCGGACGCTCTCGTCACTTGGATCGCGGCGCGCTTCCGCCGCGCACGACCTGCCCGCTTTCGTCCGCCGTCGCACGGCGGGTTTCCCGTCCGCTCGGCTCGCTCTCTCATCACGCCAGCACGTAACTCGTCTTCACCGCGGTGAAAAACTCCTGGGCGTAGCGCCCCTGCTCGCGCGGACCGTAGCTCGAACCCTTGCGGCCGCCGAAGGGAACATGGTAGTCCACGCCCGCGGTCGGCAGGTTCACCATCACCATGCCGGCCTGGCTGTTCTTGCGGAAGTGAGCCGCGTGCCTGAGCGAGCCGGTGCAGATGCCCGCGGACAGGCCGAACGGGGTGTCGTTGGCCAGCGCGAGCGCTTCTTCGTAGTCCTTCGCCGCGATGACGGTCGCCACCGGGCCGAACACTTCCTCGCGGTTGATGCGCATCTTGTTGTCGGTGTCGGTGAACAGCGCCGGCTCCAGATAGAAGCCCTCGGTCTCGCGCTTGAGCAGCTTGCCGCCGAAGGCGAGCCTGGCGCCCTCCTTCTTGCCTTCCTCGATGTAGAACAGGTCCTGGTTGAGCTGGTTCTTGTCCACCACCGGGCCGACGTCGGTTCCCTGCTTGAGCGCGTTGTCGACCTTGAGACCCTTCATGCGCTCGACCATCGCCGAAACGAACTTGTCGTGGATGCCTTTGGTGACGATGACCCGCGAGGACGCGGTGCAGCGCTGCCCGGTCTGGAAGAACGCGCCGTTCACCGCGCATTCGACCGCGGTCTTCAGGTCGGCGTCGTCGAGCACCACGAGCGGGTTCTTGCCGCCCATCTCGAGCTGGAACTTGGCCATGCGCGCGACCGCTTTCGCCGCCACTTTCTTGCCGGTCTCGACCGAACCGGTGAAGGTGATCGCGTCCACCCGCGGATCGTTGACCAGCGCCTCGCCCACCACGCTGCCGCGGCCCATGACGAAGTTGAACGCGCCCTTCGGAACGCC
>DASRFY010000002.1:0-7620 GCA_035651315.1 Burkholderiales bacterium | reverse complement strand
TTTCGCGGCGGTAGAATACGAACCGCGCTGGCAGTTGCCTCCCGCCGCCGATACCGAGGCTTACGAACGCCTTCTCGCCGAGGCCGATTGAGATCCCCGTCCGATGACCACCGCCGTCAAGATCTGCGGGATGACCCGCGTCGAAGACGCCGTTTTCGCGGCCCGCGCGGGCGCGCATGCGATAGGCATGGTGCTGTACTCGAAGAGTCCGCGCACGGTGTTGTCGGGGCGCGCGCGGGAAATCGTGCGCGCGCTGCCGCCGTTCGTCACGACGGTCGCGTTATTCGTCGATCCCACGGCCGCGGAGGTGGAGCGGGCGCTCGACGAAGTGAATCCGCAGATGCTTCAGTTTCACGGCGCGGAGCCGCCGGAGTTCTGCGCCCAGTTCGGGCTGCCGTTCATCAAGAGCGTCCGGGTTCGCGCCGGGCTCGATTTGCTACAATACGCGCGCCTTTATGCGGAAGCTAAAGGTCTGCTTCTCGATGCGTTCGTCGAAGGCAGCCACGGAGGAACGGGCGCGTCTTTCGACTGGGAGCTGATTCCGCGCGAGCTGCCGTTGCCCGTGATCCTCGCCGGCGGCCTCACGCCTGCCAACGTGACCGAGGCGATCCGCCGCGTGCGCCCGTGGGCCGTGGATGTGAGCAGCGGCGTCGAAGCGGCGAAAGGGATCAAGGACGCGGCCAAGGTCGCCGCCTTCATCCGAGGAGCGAGAGATGCAGATGTATGAGGCCCTCAAGGCCTATCACCTTCCCGATGCGCGCGGACACTTCGGCCCCTACGGCGGGGTGTTCGTCGCCGAAACCCTGATCCATGCGCTGGACGAACTGCGCAGCCGCTACGAGCAGCTGAAAAGCGACCCCGAGTTCCTTGCCGAGTTCGAGTACGAGCTCAAGCATTACGTCGGGCGTCCCAGCCCCGTTTATCACGCCAAGCGCCTGTCGCAGCATCTCGGCGGCGCGCAAGTGTGGCTGAAACGCGAAGACCTGAATCACACCGGCGCGCACAAGATCAACAACACCATCGGCCAGGCGCTGCTCGCCAGGCGCATGGGAAAGCGGCGCGTGATCGCCGAGACCGGCGCCGGGCAGCATGGCGTGGCCTCGGCGACGGTGGCGGCGCGCTACGGCATGGAGTGTGTGGTCTACATGGGCTCGGAGGACGTCAAGCGCCAGGCGATGAACGTCTACCGGATGAAGCTCCTCGGCGCGACCGTGGTTGCGGTGGAGAGCGGCTCGAGGACGCTGAAGGACGCGCTGAACGAGGCGATGCGCGACTGGGTGACCAACGTCGAAAACACGTTCTACATCATCGGCACGGTTGCCGGCCCGCATCCGTATCCGATGATGGTGCGCGACTTCAACTCGGTAGTCGGACGCGAGCTGCGCCTGCAGATGCCGGAGGAGATCGGGCGCCAGCCCGATGCAATTCTCGCCTGCGTCGGCGGAGGATCGAACGCGATGGGCGTGTTCTACCCCTACATAGAGGACAAGTCGGTACGCCTGATCGGCGTGGAGGCCGGCGGCTTCGGGCTCGCTTCCGGCAAGCATGCCGCGACGCTGTGCGCCGGCAAGCCGGGCGTGCTGCACGGCAACCGCACCTACCTGATGCAGGACGACAATGGGCAGATCCTGGAGACCCACTCGATCTCCGCCGGGCTCGACTACCCGGGCGTCGGCCCCGAGCACGCATGGCTCAAGGACAGCGGGCGCGCGGAGTACGTCGCGGTGAACGACGACGAGGCGCTGCATGCATTCCACACGCTCACCCGCATGGAGGGCATCATGCCGGCACTCGAGTCCTCGCACGCGCTGGCCTACGCGATGAAGATCGCGCCGCAGATGTCGAAGGACGAGGTGCTGCTGGTGAACCTTTCCGGCCGGGGCGACAAGGACATGCACACTGTCGCCAAGGCCTCGGGCATCGAACTCTGATCAAAAAAGCGCAAAAGGCGAGAAGTGAGGAGCAAGGGGATGGATGTGACTGCGGTCCGCAGGATCATTGCGAACGGACTGAGCCCGCGTATTCCCAGCCCCTCGCGCCTCGCCCCTCGCGCCTTTTCGTCTCGCGCCTGATCCACCCATGTCGCGCATCCAGGCAAAATTCGAGGCGCTCAAGGTCGCGGGACGCAAGGCGCTGATCCCGTTCGTCACGGCGGGCGATCCGCATCCTTCCATGACGGTCTCGATCATGCGGGCGCTGGTTGCCGCCGGCGCGGACATCATCGAGCTGGGTGTGCCGTTCTCGGACCCGATGGCGGACGGTCCCACCATCCAGCGCTCCAGCGAGCGTGCGCTCAAGCACGGCGTGGGGCTGAAGGACGTGCTCGATTTCGTCGCCGAATTCCGCAAGCAGGACCTGGCCACGCCCGTGGTGCTGATGGGGTACGCCAACCCGATCGAGGCGATGGGTTACCAGACCTTCGCCGACCGCGCGCGGGACGCGGGCGTAGACGGCGTGCTGGTGGTGGACTATCCGCCGGAGGAAAGCCGAGAGCTGAGCCGGGCGCTCAAGGCGCGCGGCATCGACTCGATATTCCTGCTCGCGCCGACCTCGGTTGCGGCGCGCATGGACGAGGTGGCGCGGGCCGCGAGCGGCTACGTCTATTACGTTTCGCTGAAGGGCGTGACCGGCGCCTCGCACCTCGATCTCCAGGAAGTGGCCAAAAAAATTCCCGAGATCCGCTCCCACGTGAAGCTGCCGATCGGGGTGGGGTTCGGCATCCGCGACGGCGACACGGCGAAGGCAGTTGCCGCCGTTTCGGATGCGGTGGTGATCGGCAGCCGCCTGGTGCAGGAGATCGAGAAGTCCGCGCCCGCGGCGGTGCTTGCCAATGTGTCGGCGCTGATCGGCGGCATCCGCCGCGCGATGGACGCGGCGTGACCTTCGCGGCTCCGGAACGACGATCGTGAGCTGGCTGCAGAAGCTCCTTCCGCCGAAGATCAAACGCTCCGCCGGCGGGGCGGCGAGGAAGGCCGTCCCGGAAGGGCTGTGGAGCAAATGCGAAGTCTGCGAGACCGTCTTGTACCGCGCGGATCTCGAGAAGAATCTCAACGTCTGCCCGAAGTGCGGCCATCACAACCGCGTCACCGCCCGCGAGCGCCTGGACCTCACTCTCGACCCGGAGGGGCGTTACGAGATCGGCGCCGAAGTCGAGCCGGTCGATTTCCTGAAGTTCGTCGACAGCAAGCGTTATACCGAGCGCCTCGCGCAGGCCAAGACGGAAACGGGCGAGGAAGATGCCCTGGTGGTCATGCAGGGCAGCATCAAGACGGTGCCGCTGGTCTGCGCCGCGTTCGAGTTCCGGTTCCTCGGCGGCTCGATGGGATCCGTGGTCGGCGAGCGCTTCGTGCGCGGCGTGCAGACCTGCTGCGAGCAGAACCTGCCTTTTGTCTGTTTTGCCGCGAGCGGCGGGGCGCGCATGCAGGAAGGTCTGATGTCGCTCATGCAGATGGCGAAGACGACCGCCGCGCTTACCCAGCTGTCCAGGGCGGGCCTGCCCTTCATCTCCGTGCTGACCGACCCGACCATGGGCGGCGTGTCGGCGAGCTTCGCGATGATCGGCGACGTCGTGATCGCCGAGCCCGGCGCGCTGATCGGGTTCGCCGGGCCGCGCGTGATCGAGCAGACCGTGCGGCAGACGCTGCCGGAGGGTTTCCAGCGCGCGGAGTTCCTGCTCGAGCACGGCGCGATCGACATGATCGTCGATCGTCGCCGGATGCGCGACAAGCTCGCCAATCTGATCACGCTTTTGACGCGGGCGCCGGCTGCATAGCGGCGCGCCGACCGTTCCTTCCCGTGCGGGCGCTCAACGACTGGCTCGTCGAGCTCGAGCGCAGACATCCGCGCGCCATCGACCTCGGCCTGGAGCGAGTGTCTCGCGTGAGGGATGCGGCCGGGTTGCGCTGCAATTTTCCGATCCTCACCGTCGGCGGCACCAACGGCAAGGGATCGACCTGCGCAATGCTCGAAGCGATGCTGCTGCGCGCCGGTTACCGCGTCGGACTCTACACTTCCCCGCACCTGATCCGCTATAACGAGCGCGTTCGCATAGAGGGCAGGCAGGCGAGCGACGCGGCGCTGGTCGCGGCTTTCGAGCGCATCGAAAGCGCGCGCGCGGAGGTGCCGCTCACCTATTTCGAGTTCGGCACGCTTGCCGCAGTGGAACTCTTTATTCGCAGCCGGGTCGAGATTGCGGTGCTGGAGGTCGGGCTCGGCGGCAGGCTGGACGCAGTGAACGCCTTTGATGCGGACTGCGCGGTCGTGACCGGCGTGGACATCGACCACACCGAATATCTTGGCGCGACGCGGGAGACGATCGGTTTCGAAAAGGCGGGCATTTTCCGTAGCGGTCGCCCCGCGGTCTGCGGCGACCAGGATCCGCCGCGCGCCCTGCTCGGCCACGCCGAGGCAATCGGCGCCGAGCTGCTCCTGATCGGTCGCGACTTCGGCTTCCTCGCCGGCGCAACAGACTGGAAATACTGGAGCGCCCATGGCAAGAGAAGCAGATTGCCGTATCCGGCCTTGCGCGGCCGCTATCAGCTGGGCAACGCCGCATGCGCCATAGCTGCGCTGGAGTCGCTGCACGACCGGCTTGCCGTGGACATGGGCGCGATCCGGCGCGCGCTCGTGGAAGTGGAACTGCCGGGGCGGTTTCAGGTTCTGCCGGGGCGCCCGACCGTGATACTGGACGTAGGTCACAACCCGCAGGCGGCCCGCGCCCTGCGAGGCAACCTCGAGGCGATGCCGCGCGCAGGCCGCACGCTGGCGGTGTTCGGCATGCTCGCGGACAAGGACATTGCGGGGGTGGCCGGCGCGCTCGCCGAAGTCATCGACGAGTGGTTCGTCTGTTCCCTGCCGGGCCCGCGCGGGGCGGCCGCGAGCTCGCTCGCGTCCGTCATCGGCAGCCTGCGACCGGATGCCGGAGTTTCCGAGCATTCCGACCCCGCACAGGCGTTCGCGCACGCGCGGGAGACCGCGCGGGGGGATGATAGAATTCTCGTGTTCGGCTCTTTCTATACGGTGAGCGGCGTGCTGCAGTCGATGAGGCGCGATGACCGATCACGCGAAAATGGCGCAGACGATTAGCGACGAAGAGCTTCAACTGAAGAAACGCGCGCGACGACGGCTGGTCGGCGCCGTCGCTCTCGTCCTCCTGGTCGTCGTGTTCCTGCCGATGGTTCTCGACAACGAACCGAAGCCTTTGTCGCAGGATGTAGCGATCAGCATCCCCGCGCTGCCACCAGCCGAAAGCAGCCCGACGCTTGCCGCTTCACCGCCCAAGGCGGCTCAGAACGGGGCCGCACAAGGCGCGTCCGCCAGCGCGTCGTCTGCGGGCGCACGTACATCCGTGTCCGCGTCACCTGCGACATCCGAGCCCCGTGCGGCACTCGAGGCGCCGCGCGCCAGGCCGGAAGGGTCAGGAACTTCCAGGTCGAAGCCGGAGGCCTCGGCCAGGCAACTCACCGCTTCCAAACCGGTCACCGGGGCTGCCGAGAACGGCTACGTGGTACAGCTCGGCGCGTTTTCCAATCCCGCCACGGCGCGGGAACTCGCTGCCAAGCTCAAGGAGAACCGCTACCACGCCTATACCGAAACGGTGAATACCGGATCCGGATCTCTTACGCGGGTGCGGGTGGGCCCCTATCCAAGCAAGGAGACGGCGGAAAAGGTGCGCGATCGTCTGAAGGCGCGCAAGCTGGTGCTGGGCGGGGCGAGCGTGGTACATGCCTCCGACTGAAGCCCGCAGTGTCCGGCCGGCACCCCGCGCCGCTGCGTTGCCGGCCGCCACGGCCGGCCCGGGAAGCGCGGCCGGGATGATCGATCACGCGGGATGACGGCTGTCGACTACGTGCTCCTGCTGATCATCGGTCTTTCGATCGTGATCAGCGCGGTGCGTGGTCTGGTCAGGGAAGTGCTCTCGCTCGCATCCTGGATCACCGCATTCTTCATCGCTCAGGCGAGCGCGCCCACGGCCGCCACCTGGCTGCCGGCGTTCATCTCCCATCCCGGGGTGCGGCTCGCGCTCGCGTTCGTCGCGGTCTTGCTGGTGAGCGTCGTGGTACTCGGTCTGCTGTCGTTGCTGATTTGCCGCCTCGTCAAGGAAGCGGGGCTGAGCTATTCGGACCGGGTGCTGGGGGCGTTGTTCGGGCTGCTGCGCGGGATTGCGATTGCCATCGCGCTGGTTCTGGCGGCGGGTCTGACTCCGCTGCCGCGGGAACGGGCATGGCAGGAAGCAAAGCTCGGCGCACCGCTGCAGGCGGTCGCGTTGTGGATCGCCCGCTGGTTGCCTGAAGACCTGCGGTCACGGGTGAAATACAACTGAGGGTATAATGCAACGCGTTTCGGACGGCACCCAAGCCGTCGCGATCGGGCACGGAGGCTGAAGCCATGTGTGGAATTCTTGGCGTTGTCGCCAGATCGCCGGTCAATCAGGTGCTCTATGACGGACTGCTCGTCTTGCAGCACAGGGGGCAGGACGCGGCTGGAATTGTCACGGCCGACGGCAGCCGGTTCCAGATGCACAAGGGCGGCGGGCTGGTTCGCGACGTGTTTCGTACCCGCGACATGCGCAACCTGGTCGGCACGCTGGGCATCGCGCACTGCCGTTATCCGACCGCCGGATCGGCCACTTCGTATGCCGAAGCCCAGCCTCTTTACGTCAACTCTCCGTTCGGCATCGTCCTCGCCCACAACGGCAATCTCACCAACGCCGAAGAACTCAAGCGCGAGCTGTTCCGTCAGGATCTTCGTCACGTCAACACCAACTCCGACTCGGAGGTTCTGCTCAACGTTCTCGCGCACGAACTGCAGGAGGCGGCGACCGGATACCGGCTCGACCCGCCGACCATTTTCGAAGCCGTCGTCGGCGTGCACCGCCGCTGTCGCGGGGCTTACGCCTGCGTGGCGATGATCGCGGGCTACGGGCTGCTTGCCTTCCGCGATCCGTTCGGCATCCGGCCGCTGGTCGTCGGCGTGTCGCGTACCGAAAAGGGACCGGAATATCTCGTCGCCTCCGAGAGCGTGGCGCTCGATGCGCTGGGTTTCGAGCTGGTGCGCGACGTCGCGCCGGGCGAGGCGATCTTCATCGATCTGGACGGCAATTTCTACAGCCGGCAGTGCGCGGCGAATCCGCAGCACTATCCCTGCATCTTCGAGTACGTCTATCTCGCCCGCCCTGACTCGGTGATCGACGGCATTTCGGTCTACGAGACGCGCATGCGCATGGGCGGGAGCCTGGCGGAAAAGATCAAGCGCGAGCATCGTGATCTGGATATCGACGTCGTGATCCCGATTCCGGATTCGAGCCGGCCAGCGGCAATGGAGCTTGCCGATGGGCTGGGTCTGGCCTACCGCGAGGGTTTCATCAAGAACCGTTACATCGGACGTACCTTCATCATGCCCGGCCAGGAGGTCAGAACGAAATCGGTGCGCCAGAAGTTGAACGCCATCGGCATGGAATTCGAGGGCAAGAACGTGCTCCTGGTCGACGACTCGATCGTGCGCGGCACCACCAGCCGGGAAATCGTCCAGATGGCGCGTGAGGCGGGAGCGCGCAAGGTTTTCTTCGCCTCCGCCGCGCCGCCGGTGCGCTATCCGAACGTCTACGGAATCGACATGCCG
>DASRFY010000001.1:0-5400 GCA_035651315.1 Burkholderiales bacterium | reverse complement strand
TTCGGTCTAGCTCAGTCCCGAGTCCTTCGTCCTCAGTCCGGTTTCCGCCGGGTCTGGACTGGGCGACAGACCGGGTGCATGCTTTGCCCGGCTTCAAGAACGGGCAAGGGGATACATGCCCATGCCATGGGCGGGGCCGCGTGCGGTTTCGCCCGACAGGGCACGCCCGCGCATGGCCAAACGGAGCATCGAAAAGGGGAGAACAAATCATGAGCACTGCGGGCACTGTTGCGGCGCCACGCTGGTGGGTAGCGGGCGACTGGAACGGATTCTTCGGGCTGTTCACCAATGTACTGCTGAACGTAATCGTGCTGACCACGCTGTGCCTGTACGTGGTTCAGCTTCCGCCCGACACCGTCTTCGGGCGCGTCCTGCCGGCAATGGGGATCGCCCTGCCGCTGGGGAATCTCTTTTACGCCTATCTCGCCTGGCAGCTCGCGAAAAAGGAGAATCGCTCGGACGTGACCGCGATGCCCTACGGGCCGAGCGTGCCGCACATGTTCATCGTCGTGCTGGTGATCATGCTGCCCACCTACCTCGCCACCAAGGACGCGATGCTCGCGTACCGGGCGGGCCTTGCCTGGTGCTTCATCATCGGCGTGATCGTGCTGCTCGGCGCCTTCATCGGGCCGTGGATCCGCAGGATGACCCCGCGCGCCGCGATGCTGGGCACGCTGGCCGGCATCTCGATCGCCTTCATTTCGATGCGCCCGGCGTTCCAGATGTACGAGGTGCCGTGGATCGCACTGGTGTGCTTCGCCATCGTGCTGATTGCCTGGACCGCCAACATCCGTCTTCCAGGCGGCATTCCGGGAGGGCTCGCCGCGGTGATTCTGGGCGCAGCGATCGGCTGGATCGCCGCCGCGTTCGGCTGGAGCGACTACATGAAGGCCGAAGGGGTGCGCAAATCCTTCGAAACCTTCGGCCTGCACCTGCCGTGGTTTTCCGCCGACGTATTCGCTGGGCTCGCCCACATCGGGCCGCTGCTCGCCACCGCCATTCCGCTCGGCATCTACAACTTCACCGAGGCGATGAACAACGTCGAGAGCGCTTCCGCGGCGGGGGACAGCTACAACCTGCGCAAGATCCTTCTCGCCGACGGACTGGGCGCGATCGTCGGCTCGCTGCTCGGCAGCCCCTTTCCGCCGGCGGTGTACATCGGGCACCCCGGCTGGAAGGCGGTCGGCGGCCGCATCGGTTATTCGCTCGCCACCGGAGTAAGCATCGCGCTGGTGTGCTTCCTCGGGCTCACCGCGCTGCTGCTCAACGTGATCCCGCTGGTGGCGATCCTGCCCATCCTCCTCTACATCGGGCTGGTCATCGGCGCGCAGGCATTCCAGGCGAGCCCCACGAACCACGCGCCCGCGGTGGTGCTGGCGATCATCCCGAACATCGCGGAGTGGGCGAAGATCAACATCGACAACGCGCTCAGCGTGGCCGGCAGCAGCGCCGACAAGCTCGGTCTCGCCGCGCTGGGGCAGGTCGGCATCGTCTACAAGGGCGTAGCCGTGCTCGGCAGCGGTTCGGTGCTTGCCGGAATGGTGCTGGGCGCCACCGCCGCGTTCATCATCGACCGCAAGCTCACCCACGCCGCGTGGGCGGCGTTCATCGGCGCCGCGCTCGCCTTCGTCGGCCTGATACACGGGCCGCAGCTCGGCTGGATGGTATCGCCGCTGGTGTCGCTCGGCTATGTGATGTTCGGTGCACTGTGCCTGCTCATGTCGCGCCAGGGCGCGCCCGCCACCGGCTGAGCGCGGAGTCGCGCCGTCCGCGATGAAAAAACGCTCACCACGGAGAAAGAACAGGCGAAACCAGGAAACTGCAGTCACCACCAAGGGCACAAAGAACACGAAGAGAATCCGAAACGGAAATTTGCTTTTCTTGGTGCCCTTGGTGATCTTGGTGGTTCATTATTCTGCTTCTTTCTCTCTGCGTCTCCTTCGCTCCGGCGCGGTCAGAGCTTGCGATCCTTCTTCGCAGCCGCTCAGGCGGGCACGACGTGGGTGCCGGTCGCGCCGGACAGCGCCCGTCCGAGATTGGGCGGGTTGGTGATCAGCGCACGGCTGCCGCCACCCTCGAGGAAGGAGGCGATCGCCTCGATCTTGGGGCCCATGCTGCCGCTGGGAAACTGGCCTTCGGAGAGGTAGCGCCGCGCTTCCGCGAGCGTCATCCGGTCCAGCCAGCGCTGGTCGGGCTTGCCGAAATTGACGGCCACTTTCTCGACCCCGGTAGTCACCACGAACAGCTCCGCGCCCACCCCGCGCGCCAGTAGGCTGGAGGCGAAGTCCTTGTCGATCACCGCCTCCAGTCCCTGCAGGTCGCCCTGCCCGTCGCGCACCACGGGGATTCCGCCGCCGCCGCAGGCAATCACGATATAGCCCAGGTCGATCAGAGAATCGATGATATCGCGCTCGATGATCGTCTTCGGCATCGGAGAGGCGACTACACGCCGCCAGCCGCGCCCCGCGTCCTCCTTCACCGTCCAGCCCAGATTCCCGGCCAGCGACCTGGCCACGTCTTCGCTCATGTGCGCGCCGATCGGCTTGGACGGATTGCGAAACGCCGGATCGTCCGCGTCCACCAGCACCTGCGTGACCACCGCGATCACCTTGCGCTCGAGCCCGCGGCGCCGGAACTCGTTGTACAGCGCGCGCTGGAACATGTAGCCGATCGCGCCCTGCGTGTCGGCGTCGGCGTAATCCACTGGCACTTCCGGCACCTCGCCCTTGGCGATCCCCGAGCGGCGCAGGATGAAGCCCACCTGCGGCCCGTTGCCGTGCGTGAGCACCACGGTCCAGCCGGCCTCGACCATGTCGGCGACATAGTGCGAAGTCAGCGTGGCCGCCCGCACCTGATCGGGGATCGATTGATGCTGCTCGTCGACGATCAGCGAATTGCCGCCCACCGCCACGACCGCAGTCTGCTTGCGCTTCGTCATCGCCGGTGTCCTTTGAAAAAAGAAGCTCTACGCAAAGGTCGCAAAGTAGCGCAAAGGCCGCAAGGAAGACCGGGTAAGGAGAACGGTCGGTCGCGGCTGGTCAGTTGCACTGGTTCCGATTGATCTGACACGACTGCTTGCAATGAGCAGGCCTGCCCGTCTTGATAGAGGCGCGAGCCGCCTATCGAAATCATCTCTCCGATTTGATTTTCTTTGCGATCTTTGCGCTCCTTTGCGTCCCTTGCGTTGCGCTTTTCTTCTCGCTTTTCGACTCGTCAGTTGTTACCGCGACGGCGCTGCCAGAACGCTTTCGGGAATTTCGACCCCGACCCGGGACGCAAGCGCAACGATTGCCTGCGTGAAGCACTCAAGCGGCGCGCGGGTGATGCCGGCGCCGATCTGACCCACGCCGGCCTCCTTGTGCGCGATGCCGGTGTTGATGATCGGCGTGATGTTGGTATCGAGCACCCGGCGCGCGTCGATCCCGGCCGGGGTGCCGATGAAATTCATTGCTGGCAGCGAGAACGCGCTGTTGCGCCCGAACGTGATGTGCCGCATTTCGCGCGTGTTGGCCACCGCGTCCTCCGGCGTTCCGCCGACGAACTGCACGATCGCCGGCGCGGTGGCCATGGCGAACCCGCCCAGGCCGGCGGTCTCGGTAATGGAGCTGTCGCCCATGTCGGGCGCGGCGTGCTCCGGCCCGTAGCCCGGGAAGTAGAGCCCGCCCACCACCGGGGACGGCGCCTCGAACCATTGGTCCGCCGTTCCGGAGAGCCGGATGCCGAAGCGAACGCCGTTGCGCGACATAGCGGTCACCAGGCTGCTTCCCGGCACGCCGTGCGCGGCGTCCAGCATCACCTTGCACGCCGCCATCGACAGATTGAGGAAGAAGTGATCGTTGCCGGCGATGAAGGTCACCGCCTCGGCGACCGCCGAGGCGTCGAATCCGGAGTGCAGCGCGCCCGGGACCAGCTTCTTAAGGAACAGCGAAGAGGCGGCCGCGTTGCGGTTGTGAACTTCGTCGCCCATCTGCAGCGCCTGCGCCATCAGCGGCTTGAGTTCCAGCGGCCCGAGCTTGGCGAGCGCCGCGGCCGCGGCCGGCGCGAGCACTCGCGCCATCCAGTGCAACCGCCTGATGACCTCCGGCGAGTTCGCGCCGAAGCGCAGCACCTTGCCCAAGCCTTCGTTCATGTTCGAGAACGCGCGGTTGCGGCCCGCGGCATTTTCCACGATCCACACCGGCATCGAGGGGCTGATGATGCCGGCCATCGGACCGACCGCGCCGTGATGATGCGCGGGCTCCAGCCGGATCGCCGCGCTGCCGGCCAGTCGTTGCGCCGATTCCGGGTCCGCGGCCCAGCCCTCGTACAGGATCGCGCCGACGATCGCGCCGCGCATTGGGCCGCACATCTCCTGCCACGCGATCGGCGGCCCGGCGTGCAGGATCATGCGATCGTCCATCCCCGGCAGTTGCGCGCGCGCAGTGCCAACCCCCGCGAGCACCGGCTGCGCGTCGAGCAAGGCCGCGTAGGCCTTCTGGTTAGCGCCCTCCACTTCCGGGTGATCGAGCAGTTGCGCGAGGCACCAGCCCGCGGCGCGGTTGCCGCCCGCCGGCGGCGTCCAGTCCACCTGCACCGCCTTGCCGTGCGCCTGCACGATCGAATCGGCGAAGGACTGCAGGCCGACGTTGATGATCGCATTGCCTTCGCTGAACAGCGTGCTCATCGCCTCTTCGCTCCCGGCGCGCCAAGGGCGGCGGCGATCGCGGCAGCGAGCCGCACCGCCTGCGCATTGCTCTCGGTGAGCAGCATCCCGGCTTCTGACAGCGCCCGGGACTGCCGGGCGAGATCCTGCGGGTCGGCCGCCGTGCCGCAGATCTGTCCCACGAACGCGAGCGTGCGCCCGTGCGCGGCCGCGACGGCGCGCGCGCGATGGATCGCCGGCACCAGTTCGCTCGCCGGGTCCGGATGGCTGCCGAAGCCGAGCACCACGTCGAGCAGGATGAGCGCGGTCTCCGGGTCTTCCGCTTCCTTGACAATGCGTTCGGTGCGCAGCCGATAGTCGATCATCGGGTGCGGGCGCCCTCGCGTGAAGATGTCGTCGCCCAGATCCACCAGCGTGTGGCAACGGCTTTGCCACGGGTCGTCGAGCTCCGCCGCCTGCCGGGTGGGCGTGTTCGAATACACCTCCGGCAGCAGCTCGCCGAGCAGCAGGCTCGCCTCGTAGCAGAACGTGCCGCCGCTGTACAGCCCGCGCAGGTAGCGCTGGGTCGGCGCGAAGCGCAACCCGGACGGCGCGGCGACCGGCTCGGCGTAGCTTTCGCGCGGCTGCTCTCCCTTGACGATCGCCACGGCGGCGCGCGCCGCGTCTTCCAGCGTCCTCACCGCGTGCACGCCGCTTCGCGCCACGCTGCCCGGGTCCGCGCCGAGGAAGTTCACCACCACCGGCTTGCCAGCCTTCGC